>NZ_JBSGBN010000164.1:0-19608 GCF_053601275.1 Streptomyces sp. NPDC004752
ACGGCAGCGGCACAGGCGGCCACACCGAGAACTCCCTGACCGTCTACTTCCACGGCCCCTCCGGCAACGAGAGCGTCGGCACCGGCGCCCACCCGTCACTGCCCGCCAAGGGCGTCTACATCGACGACTCGCTCACGGTCACCTACTGGCAGCAGTCCATGGACGACGCCCTCAACTGGTAACAGATGCCCGCCGAGACCGCGCCGCCCCTCGCGGGGCTGCCCAGCCGCAGGCCCCCGTCCCGTCCCCCGCCCCCTACCCCCGTGCCACCCGGACCTTGACATCCCCGTTGGGTTCCTCGGATGTCACCTCGATCGTGATCTTTCGGCGCGGGTCCTTGAAGGTTTCGCCCGGGCCGAAGGGGGCGTCGGAGAGTTCGGCGTGGACGTTGGGGCTGCGGGTGCAGCCGCCGCTGTCGCGGTGGGCGTCGTACACCGTGATGGGTCCGCGGCCGGTGTCGACGGTCGCGTCGACCTTGTAGATGAGGACACCGGGATGGCACACGGCCTCGTCGTTGCCGCCGGAGGTGCGTAGTTCGAGGGCGTAGCCGGTGTGCGCGGTGAGCGGGACGAAGATGAGCTTGTGGCCGCCGGGCCGGGACAGCGGGGACAGCGTGTACTCCTTGGTGCCCGGGGTGGCCGCGCAGCTCACCTGGTCCGTTTCCAGCCAGCCCAGCTTCCACTTGTGCCAGCCGAGCAGGTCGTTGTTGGCGCCCCAGTCCTCGCTCATGATGTCCCAGTGGCCGACCGAGCCGCCGCCGTCCTGGGTGTACAGGTCGGGCAGGCCGAAGACGTGGCCGTTCTCGTGGGGGAGTACGCGGTAGCCGGTGCGGGTGTAGGAGCCGGAGCCGTCGTCCTGACGGGAGTAGACGAAGGACGCGTTGGCGACGGGGACCCCGTCGGCTTTGGGGGCGTCGCCGTTGCCGGCGAAGGTCACCGACAGCACCGTGTCCAGGGCGGAGGGGCCGGCGTCGGGGCTGACCAGCACGTTCAGGAGGTCGTAGTCCCGGAAGTCCACGGTCGGGTCGGCGGCGGTCACGATGTCCTGGACCAGTTGGCGGTAGCCGGGATCGAAGGGGGCGCCGCGCTCTATGCCGTAGTCCTTGAATGCCTTCGGCATCCGCAGCCAGGTCGGGATGGGGGTCTCGGCGCGGTAGTCGAGACGGCCGTAGGACGCGGTATGGAACCAGTCCTGGGTCTCCGGGAAGAACTCATGGAAGCGGTCGAGGGCGTCGCCCTCGCCGGGTGCGTCGGGGAAGTCGACCATCACGGTCAGTGCGCGGACGGTGCCGGTGGAGCGGGAGTAGCCGCCGGGGGTGGGGACGCCCTCCGTCATCTGGACCTCGCGGGCGCCGTTGATGAGGCACGGGATGAGGGCGGCGGCGCGGCTCAGCCCGGCGACGGAGCCGGCTCCTGCGGCGGTGGGGCCCGGTGTGAGGCGTCCGGTCCCGGCGGAGGTGCTGACCGCCAGGGTCAGGGCGGTCACGGACGCGAGAGCGGCCACGCGCCGCGAGCGTATCCGACGGGCGAGCGGCTGCGGCTGCATGCAGGGCCCTTTCGCTCCATGGCAGCCGCCGGTCTCCGGCTGCACCCTTGCGATCACCCTGTGTCGACAGGGCGCGGAGCGCGCGCTGGAGGAGCCCGATCGTGGGTTTCTTCGCGGTAGGAGTGTGAGTCACGTCATATGAATTCTTCCTGTGGGCGGGAAATAACCGGGGACCATCTCCCCGTTTAGACCTGTGTCCGAGCGGAATCGGGGAGCCCTTCCCCGGATTCCGCAAGCCAAGTCGATCAAGTCGATCAAGTCGAGCGAACCCGTCCAAGCCGGGCAAGCCGAGTAGGCCCGTCAAGCCGACCGAGGAGTACGCCGTGCAGACCGCGACCGCCGTGCAGCGCAAGGCATCCAGGCCCCGCGCCGACGCCCTGCGCAACCGGGAGCGGATCGTCAACGCCGCCCGGGAGATGTTCGTCGAGCACGGCCCGCATGTGCCGCTCGACGACGTCGCCCGCCGGGCCGGCGTCGGCAACGCCACGCTGTACCGCAACTTCCCCGACCGCGACGCGCTCGTACGCGAGGTCGTCTGCTCGGTGGTGGACCATATGGTGCAGGCGGCCGAGCAGGCGCTCGCGGAGACCGGGGACGCCTTCGAGGCGCTGGAGCGTTTCGTGCACGTCGCGGCGGACGAGCGGATCAGCGCGCTGTGCCCGATGGTCTCCAGCACCTTCGACAAGAACCACCCCGATCTGAAGGCCGCGCGGGAGCGCACCGAGGTTCTCGTCGGCGAGGTCATGGACCGGGCCAGGACGGCAGGCCAGCTCCGGCCGGACGTGGGCGTCGGCGACGTCATGGTCGCCGTGGCCCAGCTGTCCCGGCCGCCGGCCGGCCTCGGCTGCCTCAGCGTGGACCGCTTCGTCCACCGGCATCTTCAGCTGTTCCTGGACGGGCTGCGGGCCCCGGCCCGCTCCGCCCTGCCGGGTGCGGCGGTGACCATGGAGGATCTGCGCCAGGTCTGACGCTCAGTTCCGGGCCGTAGACCGGTCCTACCTCGCAACGGCCGTCACGGCCGCCACACCCTTTACGACCACCACGATCGCCACGACCGTTACGACCGCCACGCCCTTCACTCCTTACCACTCACCTCCTGCACCTCCTGCTCACCTGTTCCGTCACGACGTCCCGGTCTTCCCTCCCGAAGGCCAAGAAGTCCCGAAGTCCCGAGATGGGTACCCCCATGTCTGAAACAGCCTCCAAGGCTTTCGGCGTCCCCGACGCCAATCGCTGGAAAGCGCTCGTCTTCATCGCGCTCGCCCAGCTGATGGTGGTCCTCGACGCCACCATCGTGAACATCGCCCTGCCCTCCGCCCAGCAGGACCTGGGCATCTCCGACGGCAACCGGCAGTGGGTCGTCACGGCCTACGCGCTGGCGTTCGGCGGACTCCTCCTGTTCGGCGGCCGGGTCGCCGACCTGTGGGGCCGCAAGCGCGCCTTCGTCATAGGTCTGGTCGGTTTCGCCGCCGCCTCCGCGCTCGGCGGCGCGGCGACCAGTGGCGCGATGATGTTCGGCGCCCGCGCCCTCCAGGGTGTCTTCGGCGCCCTGCTCGCGCCCGCCGCGCTGTCCCTGCTCGCCGTGATGTTCACGGACGCCCGGGAGCGCGCCAAGGCGTTCGGCATCTATGGCGCGATCGCCGGTGGCGGCGGCGCCGTCGGCTTCATCCTCGGCGGCGTGCTCACCGAGTACCTTGACTGGCGCTGGACGTTCTTCGTCAACATCCCGTTCGCGGTCATCGCGGCGGCCGGTGCCTACTTCGTCATCCGTGAGCCGGAGGGCAGCCGCAACCGCTCCCCGCTCGACATCCCCGGCGTGATCCTGTCCACCCTGGGTCTGGTCTCGCTGGTCTACGGCTTCACCCGTGCCGAGTCCGACGGCTGGGGCGACTCGTCGACGATCGCGCTGTTCGTCGCGTCGGCGGTGCTGCTGCTGGCCTTCGTGGTCACCGAGGCCCGGGTCAAGGCCCCGCTGCTGCCGCTGCGCGTGATCACCGACCGCAACCGCGGCGGCGTCTACCTCTCGCTGGGTCTTGCGATCATCGCGATGTTCGGCACCTTCCTGTTCCTCACCTACTACCTCCAGGTCGTCAAGGGCTACTCGCCGATCCAGAGCGGGTTCGCCTTCCTGCCGATGGTCGCGGGCATGATCACCGGTTCCACGCAGATCGGTACCCGCCTGATGACCCGGGTCGCGCCCCGGCTGCTGATGGGTCCGGGCTTCCTGGTCGCCGCGGTGGGCATGTTCCTGCTGGCCCAGCTGGAGATGGACTCCACGTACGCCTCGCTGGTGCTGCCCGCGATGGTGCTGCTCGGCCTCGGCATGGGTACGGCGTTCATGCCAGCCATGTCGCTGGCCACGCAGGGCGTCCAGCCGCGGGACGCGGGTGTCGCCTCCGCGATGGTCAACACCTCGCAGCAGGTGGGTGGCGCGATCGGCACGGCCCTGCTGAACACGATCGCCGCCTCCGCGACCACCTCGTACATCAAGGACCACATCGCGACCGCGGCCACCGGGCGGCAGCGGCAGCTGGTCCAGCTCCAGGGCATGGTGGAGGGCTACACCAACGCCATCTGGTTCGCCGTCGGCATCCTGGTGGTCGCCGCGGCCCTCGCCCTGACCCTCGTCAACGCCGGCCGACCGGGCGGCGGCACGGCGGCCGCCGGTGAGGGCGTCGAGGACGATGCGGCGGTGCCGGTGATCGCCCACTGAGGCACCGGGGTCACCGGGGTACCCGCAGCATCTGTCGCTCGGCAGCCGCCACTTGGCGTCTGTCGCTCGGCACCCGTCGTGCGGGCGCGGAAGGGGACGCCGCGCGCGTACGACGTCCGGGACCTGCTCGGTTCGCCGGGTGAGGTCCGGGACCTGCCCCGGCTCCCGGGGTGAGCGGCTCAGCGGAGCCAGGGCAGGTCCGCACCCGCCTCGTTCGGCTGAAGGCCCTCGGCGACGATCTCCATGATCTCGCCGAGGGCCTTCTGCTGCTCGGGGGTCAGCCGCTCGAACAGCGACTGGCGTACGGCCGCCACATGGCCCGGCGCGGTGCGCCGCAGCACCTCCTGGCCCGCCTCGGTCAGCACCGCGAACTGGCCGCGCTTGTCGGCGGGGCAGTTCTCGCGGCGCAGCCAGCCGTTCTTCTCCAGGCGGGCGACGGCGTGCGAGAGACGGGAGCGGGTGATCTTCGCCTTCATGGCCAGCTCGGTCATCCGCAGTCGGCGGCGCGGGGCCTCGGCGAGCTGGACGAGCAGTCCGTAGTAGATGTGCGGCATGCCCGCGTCACGCTGAAGCTGGCGGTCGAGGTGATCCTCCAGCAGGGTGGTGGCGTGCAGGTACGAGCGCCACACGCGCTGTTCCCCGTCGGTGAGCCAGCGGTGCCGCGGGGTGGAGCCGGATGCCGTGTTCATGGGTCCACTGTACGAGGAATCTCCTTGAAAATTGAACAAGTCGGGCGTACCGTTTGAGGGGATAGCTTGAGACTTAAAGCAACTGCTTGAAGGAACTGTTCACAGCAGCTGGACTCGGGTCGCCATGCCGCCCGGTCCACCGGAGGGAGCCGCCGTCATGTCCGCCGCCGCGCAGGAGCGCATGCCCGCCCTCTATCTGAGCCACGGCGCCCCGCCGCTCGCCGACGACCCGATCTGGCCCGGCCAGCTCGCCGCCTGGTCCGCCGACCTGCCGCGCCCCAAGGCCGTCCTCATGGTCTCCGCCCACTGGGAGGAGGCGCCGCTCGCCCTCGGCGCCGTCCGGACCGTCCCCCTCGTGTACGACTTCTGGGGCTTCCCCGAGCACTACTACCAGGTCACCTACGCGGCCCCCGGCGCCCCGGAGCTGGCCGAGTCGGTGCGCAAGCTGCTGCGCGCCCCCGGCACGCCGGTCCAGGACATCCCGGACCGCGGCCTCGACCACGGCGCGTACGTCCCGCTCGTCGAGATGTTCCCCGCGGCCGACATCCCCGTCCTGCAGATCTCCATGCCGACCCTCGACCCGGTGCGCCTGATGGAGATCGGCCGCAGGCTGGCGCCGCTGCGCGACGAGGGCGTGCTGATCGTCGGCTCCGGATTCTTCACCCACAACCTGGCCGCGCTGCGCCACACCGGAGGCGGGGTTCCCGCCTGGTCGTCCGAGTTCGACGACTGGGGCCGCCGGGCCCTTGAGGCCCGCGACTGGGACGCGCTGCTCGACTTCCTCGACAAGGCCCCGGCCGGCCGCTACGCCCATCCCCGCACCGAGCACTTCGCCCCGCTGTTCGTGACCCTGGGCGCGGCGGACGACGGCGACGGGCCGGCCGCGCCGAAGTCGGTGATCGACGGGTTCTGGCTGGGAATGGCGAAGCGGTCGGTCCAGTTCGGCTGACCGTCGCGACGGCCCTCCGGGCGCGGACGCCGCCGTCCTCCCGGAGGGCTCACAGCTCCTTCTCGTACCAGGTCACGTCCCAGTAGCGGCCGAACTTGCGGCCCACCTCGCGGTAGGTGCCGACGCGGCGGAAGCCGAAGCGCTCGTGCAGCCGCGTCGACGCCGTGTTCGGCTGGGCGATGCCCGCATAGGCACGGTGCAGGTCCTCCCCGGCCAGGGCCTCGAAGAGCGCCTTGTAGAGCAGTGTGCCGATACCGCGGCGGCCGGCGTGCGGGGCGACGTACACCGTGGTCTCCACCGAGGTGCCGTACGCGGGCTTCGGACGGTAAGCGCTGGATGTGGCGTAGCCCAGAATTTCCTGAGAGTCCGCGTCCACGGCAACCATCAGACGGTGCGGGCCGTCTTCCGGGTGGGAGAGCAACCAAGGACGTCGCTCTTCCGGAGTGAAGATCGCGGTATCGAAGGTGATCGGCGTCTCGCGTACGTAGTGGTTGTAGAGGTCCGTGAGGGCGTCGAGGTCGCCCTCGACCCCCGGCCTGACCTGCACCTCTGTGCGTTCCGACGGCATCCGGTCACCTCCTGTGGCGGCACAGGGTACTGCATGATCAGAAAAACTGGGGGGCGGGTTGGGAATTCTGTCCGGATTCCAGTCGTTGTTTCCATCGGATGCGGGGCACTCAACGAGAGTCCGAGGAGTTCAAGGAGAGTCCGAGGATCTCTCCGAGTGCTGAGCTTCCGCCAGGACAACCCGCCAGCCCTCTCCCGAGTTCCCGGCTCCGGCCGGACCGGGAGACCCCGATGTGAAAGGGAGCACGCATGGCAACCCGTGCCGTCGCCCGCCGTCAGTCCGCCTCCGGCAAGACGGCCCACTCGGCAAGCAGTGTTCGCGCCCGTGGCGGCGAGATCGCGGACCGCGACCTCGTCGGCATGTACCTCGATGAGATCGCGCGTACGCCGCTGCTCGACGCCGCCAAGGAAGTCGAGCTGTCCCAGACCATAGAGGCGGGTGTGTTCGCACGACAGGTCCTCGACGGCGAGGAGGAGTCCCGCACGGATGCCACCCGCGAGGAACTCCAGGCCCTGGTCGCCGCGGGTGAGCGGGCCAAGGACATCTTCATCCGGTCCAACCTGCGCCTGGTCGTGGCCGTCGCCCGGCGCTACCCGCGCAGTGGCCTGCCCCTGCTGGACCTGATCCAGGAGGGCAACGCCGGCCTGGTGCGCGCGGTCGAGAAGTTCGACTACCGCAAGGGCTTCAAGTTCTCGACCTACGCCACCTGGTGGATCCGCCAGGCGATCACCCGCTCGATCGCGGACCAGTCCCGCACCATCCGCCTGCCCGTCCACCTGGTCGAGGAACTGGGCCGGATCCGACGGGTGCAGCGCGAGTTCAACCGGGAGAACGGCCGCGACCCCGAGCCCGCGGAGATCGCCACCGAGCTGGGTTCCACGGCGGAGCGCATCACCGACGTGCTCGACTGGGCCCGTGACCCGGTCTCGCTGAACATGTCGGTGGACGACGAGGGCGAGACCCAGTTCGGCGACCTGCTGGAGGACACCTCGGCGGTCTCGCCCGAGCAGTCCGTCCTCACGCTGCTGCGCAGCGAGGGGCTCGACGAGCTGATCGGCCGCCTCGACCAGCGCACGGCCTCCATCATCAAGATGCGCTACGGCATCGAGGACGGCCGGGAGCGCACGCTGACCGAGGTCGGCAAGGAGCACGGTCTGACGCGTGAGCGCATCCGTCAGATCGAGAAGCACGCGTTGCTGGAACTGAAGAAGCTGGCCCGCCAGACCGGGTTCGACGCGGCCGCGTGAGCGACGCGCTCACGAGGCCCGGTGAGCGACGGGAGCCGGACGTGCGGGGCGCGCGCGGCTCCTTCGCGTCAGGCGCCGTGCGGCCGTCACATCCCGCGTGCGCCGGGTGGCGGAAGACCGCGCAAACATGGCTGTGTACCGTCGCTTCAACTCCCCGAACCCCGGGAACAAACCCTCCGGGCCCAGGAGTTGGGGATCGGGCCCGGCCCGCACCCCCGGCGGCCGCACACGATCCCTTGAGCCATGTCCCGACGCACTCCCCCCCAGCGCCGGGACCTCCCCAGAGCCGGGCTTCGGCGCCTATCCCCCCGGGCGCCGGAGCCCGGCTTTCTCTCATTCCGTGTCGTTCCGTGTTGTCTCGTTCCGTTTCGTTCCGTCCATCCCGCCGTTCTCGTCGCCTCCGGCGGGGCAGGCCGGTAGGGCGGGCCGGTGGGGCACGCCGGTGGGTCACCCCGTACCTGAACCACGGGGTGACCCACCGGATGGCAGATTCTGCCACATGGGCATAGCCTGCCGACGTGAGCAGCGCCAGCCCCACCGAGCCCGGCCCCGAGCAGGTAATTTCCGGCCTGACGGGAGCTGCTTCCGCTTCGCTGACCGAGCGGCGCAAGGCGGAGACCCGTATGGAGATCGCCCGCGCGGCGGCCCGCCTCTTCGCCCGCCGGGGACTGCGGGCCACCCGCGCCGAGGACATCGCCGAGGCCGCCGGCATCGCCCCGCGCACCTTCTACCGGTACTTCGCCACCAAGGAGGAGGCCGTCGCCCCGCTCTACGCGGCGGGCGCCCGGCGCTGGGCGGAAGCCGTCCGCGCCGCCCCGGCGGACCTCCCACTGCCCGCGGCACTGGAACACGCCGCCCGGCACGTCCTCACTCCCGGCACTGCAGTCTCCGCCGCCTCCTGGGAGTGGGTCCGCACCCTCGTCCGCCTCACCCACGCCAGCCCCGCGCTGCGCCGGGTGTGGGCCGAGGTGTGCCAGGCGACGGAACGAACACTGGCGGACGTCCTGGAGGCACGGTTGGGCCTGTCGGCCGCCGATGCCGGTCCCGATGCCGGTCCCGGCGCCCCGGGCGGCGTCCCGGTCTCTTCGGTCTCGCCGGAGCTCCGTTTCGGCGCGGCGGTGGCGAGTGTGGCGGTGCGGGTGGCCGTTGAGTCGTGGGCCGCGGGTTCGGCGGGGGCGGCGGGTGAGGAGGGACCGGCGGCGCTCGCCCTGCGCAACCTCCGCGCGCTGCGCGGATTCCCGTGGCCGACGGCCTAGCCTGACCGGCGGCCTGCTCGGGCTGACTGCCTGCTCCGGCTGACGGCGTGCATCGGCTGGCTGCTGTAGGCATCCGCTGGTGGTCCGGGCCGCTCGGGCCGTCCGGGGTCGGCGGTCCAGGGTCGCTCGGGGCGACGGTCCGGGCCGCTCGGGCCGTTCGGGGCCGGCGAGTGGTGTCCGTGTCCGGTTCAGCCCGCGGCGCGAGCGAGTCGGCCCGCCAACTCCCGTACGCACTCGATGAGTTCAGGCGGCTCCTGGACGGTGAACTCGGGCCCGGCGAGGGCCAGCCGCAGCGCGAGCCACTCCACGGGGTCGCCGCTGGTGCCGCGTACGACACAGCCCTGCCCGTCGGTCGGCTCCGGTGTGCCGAGCCAGGCGGGCAGGCGTGGAGCGACGACGTTCGCGGGCGCGGCGAAGGCGACCACGAACCCGTACGTCTCCTGCCGCCGCTGGATCGACCGCCGCAGATACTCCGCCGCATCGCCCGTCGGCAGCTCCCGCGGAGCGAACCGCGTCCCGGTCGCGAACGGCTCGCGGACCCGGTCGACCCGGAACGTGCGCCAGTCGTCCCGGTCGAGGTCGTAGGCGACGAGGTACCAGCGCCGCCCGGTCGACACCAGCCGGTACGGCTCCGTCAGCCGCCGCGACTGCGACCCGTCCCCGGCCCGATACGCGAACCGCAGCCGCTCCCGCCCGGCGACCGCCGCCGCCATCACGGTCAGCGTCTCCGGCGCGATGCTCGCCCCGTCCCCACTGGTCAGCGGGGTCGTCGCGGATTGCAGGGTGGAGACCCGGTGGCGCAGCCGGGACGGCAACACCTGTTCCAGCTTGGCCAGCGCGCGCACCGACGCCTCGTCCACGCCCGCCACCGCGTGCCCGGCCCCGGCCCGCAGCCCGACCGCGATCGCCACCGCCTCCTCGTCGTCGAGCACGAGCGGCGGCATCGCCTTGCCCGCCACCAGCCGATACCCGCCGTCCGCGCCCATGGTCGCCTGCACCGGATAGCCCAGCTCCCGCAGCCGGTCGATGTCCCGGCGGACCGTACGACGGGACACCCCGAGCCGCTCGGCCAGTTCGGCGCCGGGCCACTCGCGGGGCGTCTGGAGGAGGGAGAGCAGCTGAAGGAGCCGGGCCGGGGTGTCCGTCGTCATGAGTCCTCCGCGGTCGTCGGCGCCGTCGGTGCGCCGCCGTCATGTCTGCGAGCATGCCGCAGAACTAGGACACTTTCTGGCCTACTGGCCTCCTAGCTTCTTCCGCATGACCTCCACCGAGCCCCACCCCTCCGCACGGCCGACCGCCCGGAACGCCGCACAAACCACCGTGCAGCCCGCCGCCCAAAGCACCGAGCAGACCGCCGCCCAAACCCTTGCTCAGCCTGCCGCGGGCGGCCGTCGCCGCTGGTATGCGCTGGCGATCGTGATGACCGCGGCCTTCATGGACCTGGTCGACGTCACGATCGTCAACATCGCGATCCCGTCCATCCAGCGGGACGCCGGCGCCTCCTTCAGCCAGATCCAGTGGATAACCGCCGGTTACGCCCTGGCCTTCGCGGCCGGCCTGATCACCGGCGGACGCCTCGGCGACATCCACGGCCGCAAACGGCTCTTCCTCGTCGGCATCGGCGGCTTCACCCTCGCGTCCGCGCTGTGCGGCTTCGCCGTGAACCCGGAGATGCTGGTCGCCTCCCGCATCCTCCAGGGCGCGATGGCGGCGCTGATGGTGCCGCAGGTCCTGTCGATCGTGCACGCCACCTTTCCGGCACGCGAGCGCGGCAAGGTCTTCGGACTCTTCGGCGCGATCGTCGGGCTCGGCGCCGTGTCCGGCCCGCTCCTCGGCGCGCTGCTGACCGAGTGGAACCTGTTCGGCCTGGAGTGGCGGCCCATCTTCCTGATCAACCTGCCGGTCGGTGTCGTGGCCTTCCTGCTCGGGCGGCGGTTCATCACGGAGTCACGCGCCCCGCGCGCCCTCAAGCTGGACCTGGTCGGCGTCGCCCTGGTCACCCTCGGCCTGCTGATGCTGCTCTACCCGCTCACCCGCGGCCGTGAGCTGGGCTGGCCGCTGTGGGGTCACCTGTCGATGGTCGGTGCGCTCTTCGTCTTCGCGGCGCTGGTGGCGTACGAGCGGCGCAAGGGCGCGCGGGACGGCTCACCGCTGGTCGAACTGTCGCTGTTCAGGGTGAAGAGCTTCGCGGCGGGCATCGCGGTGCAGACCGTCTTCGGGATCGCGCTCGGCGTCTTCTTCCTGGTGTGGACGCTGTATATGCAGACGGGCCTGGGCTGGAGCCCACTGCGGGCCGGCCTGACCGGTGTGCCCTTCTCGATCGCCGTCTCCACCGCGGCCGGCCTCTCGGTCCAGAAGCTGGTGCCGCGCTTCGGCCGCGGGGTGCTCCAGGCGGGCGCGCTGCTGATGGCGCTGGGCGTGCTGCTCTACCTCGCGGAGTCCGAGCGGTACGGCCTTGGCATCGCCGCCTGGCAGATGGCGCTGCCGCTGGTCGTCATGGGCGTCGGCATGGGCCTGATCGTCGCCCCGCTGACGGACGCCGTCCTCTCGGAGGTGCCGCGCGAGCATGCCGGCTCGGCCTCCGGGCTGATCAACACCGTTCAGCAGATGGGCAACGCGCTCGGCCTCGGCCTGGTGTCGGTGGTGTTCTTCGGGGTGATCGACGACGGACTGACCCCCGCCCAGGTGGGCCCGGCCTTCGTGAACGCCTTCCAGCACGCGCTGGGCTGGGTGGCCGCCGTCCTGGGCGTCATCTTCCTGCTGATGTTCGCGCTGCCGCGGCGGCCGGCGCAGCACGTGGAGGGTGCCGAGCCGGCTCTCCCGGTGCAGAAGGAGCCGGACCTCCTGCCGTGAACGCCCGCGGGGCGTCCTTCCCGACAAGGACCCGGTGCCTTTCGCGGCGCCGGGTCCTTCCGCGTGCCGCGACACCCCAGCCGTATGCCGTGCACACCTCAGCCGCGCGCAGTGACACTCCGTCGCGCGCAGTGACATATCCGCCGCGGGCCGTGAACTCCCCTGCCGGGTGCCGTGAGCACCCCCGGTAGGGCCGCAGGCCCGGTCGCCAAGTCCGAGTCATGGGCTCCCGGCGGAAGTCCGGTCATGCCCGAATGAAGTCTGAACCTGTCTATTGTTCTGATATCCGGTCTATTTTCCGGCGATCCGGGCGTAGCCTCCAGGCGAAACCACATCTTCGGGCACGGTCGGAGGCGGACGGGCATGTACGCACCGGAGCGGCAGCAGGAGATCCTCCGGCTCGCCCGGGAGGGCGGCCGGGTCGACGTGGTGTCGCTGGCCGAGGAGTTCCAGGTCGCCGCCGAGACGATCCGCCGCGACCTGAAGGTCCTCGACCGGGCTGGACTGGTCCGCCGGGTGCACGGCGGCGCCATCCCGGCCGGACGCCTCGACTTCGAGCCGGACCTCGCCGAGCGCGAGCCCACGGCCGCCGACGAGAACGACCGCATCGCCAAGGCGGCCCTCGCCGAACTGCCGACCGAGGGCACGCTCATCCTCGACGCCGGCACCACGGTGGCCCGGCTCGCCGCGGCCATCCCGTTGGAGGCGCAGCTCACGGTCGTCACGCGCAGCCTGCCGATCGCGGCGCGCCTCGCCGACCTCCGGGCATCCAGCTCCATCTGGTCGGCGGGCGGGTACGGCACCGTACCCGCGCCGCCGTGGACGCCTGGGCGCTGCGCGCCTACGGCGAGATCCGCGCCGACCTGCTGTTCGTCGCCGCCGACGGCTTCTCCGCCGAGCACGGTCTGACCAGCCCCGATCTCGCCGAGGCGGCGGTCAAGCGGGCGGCGGTCGCCGCGGCCCGCCGCGTGGTCCTGCTCGCCGACTCCGGCAAGCACGGCCAGGAGCGCTTCGCCCGCTTCGGCGACCTGAGCGACGTGGACCTGCTGATCACCGACAGCGGGCTGAGTCCCGAAGACGCCACCGCCATCGAGCGCGGCGGCACGGAAGTGGTACGCGCATGATCCGCACCGCCCCCCAGGGCGGTCTGCCCGGCCTGATGACGACCTTCGGCTTGGTGATGTGCTCAGACCTACCTGGTCTGTCGACGGCACAGGCACACCCGCCCGTTTGATGTGTTGTGGGTGATTTAAGGAACCTGCGAGATAGATCACGGTCCGGGACGTAAGGTCCGAACCGTGGTGTCTACTGGGGTGCATGCCTGACGACGTCTCGATCCTCGCGATGCTGGGCGTGACCCTGCTGGTTCTGGCGGCGGTCGCCTGGACGGCCGTGCTGGTGCTCCTGTTGCGCAGGGCCCGCTCCGGAAGTGCCGCCGGGCGTTCGGGGCACGCCCTGCCCGGACTTCCGCGCCAGCGTCAGACGGCCCCCTCCGTGGAAGCCGTCGAACTGACCCCGGCGGAACAGGACGCGTTCGCGGGCCTGGTGCGGCGGCTCGGCCGCCGCTGACGAGGGCCGGGCGGCCGTGCCGGAGCCCGGAGCCTGGGCCGTTCAAGTCGCTCAGGTCGCTCAAGTCCGGCGGGCCGCCCGGCGTTCCATGGCGGCGCGGGCCGCGTCCTCCGTGGCGTACACCTCGCACATATGGCGCCCGTCCGGCGTCGCCGTGTGCTCGACCTCCCACAGGGAGAGTTCGCTGCCGTCGCGCAGCAGGAACGCGTGCTCGTAGAGCGCGAAGCCGGGTCTTGCCCGGCCGGCCCGCCCCGGGCGGCCGAAGACCTGGGAGATCTGGTGCGCGAACGCCGCCGCGAGCAGCGCGGCCGTCTCCGAGTCCGGCCGGTCCGCGTTCTCCGCTCGGCGCAGCAGTCGGCGCGCGTGGTCCGCGGAGTCGTCCGGTACGTAGGTGTGCCGCGGCGCGGGGACCGGAGGCAACTGGACCAGCACGGGCAGTTCGAAGTCCGGGTCGTCCGGCGGCAGCGGCAGCCGGGCGGTGGCGGCGTGCAGCTCCTCCTCGTCCGCGTACACCTCGTGCTGTGGCTCGCTGCCGGGCGCGGTGTTGTGCACCAGCTCCCAGAGCGTGACCGCGGAGCCGTCCGTGAGCAGCCAGGTGTGCCGGTACGTCTCCCGGTGCAGGCCGGCGCTGTGATGGGCGGAGTGCAGCGAACTGTCGTGCGCCAGCGCGCAGTCGAGCCGCTGTATCGCCTCGTCGGGCAGTTCGAAGGAGTTCAGGGCGCGGCCGAGGAGTCGCGCGAGGTGCTCCTCCGGAGACTCGGGCGACTCGGCTGCTTCGTGCGCAGCCGTCTCGTACGGAACGCTCAAGGCTTCTCCCGGCGTTGCTGCATGTCACCTTGTGGGTGCATACCGTAGCCCCTCGAACGGACATCATGTCCGGGAACCGAGAAAACGTACGCCGGGAAAACGCGCGGGCCGCCGGGAAAGTTCCCGTGCGGCCCTACGTCCCGTCAAAATCCGCCGGTCGGGCGGTACTTCCTTGCTCAGGCGGCGCCGCCCGCGGTCCACTGGCTCCACGGCAGGTTCCAGCCGTTGAGCCCGTTGTCGGGGGAGACGGTACGGTCCGGCGAGTTCTTGACGATCACGACGTCCCCGACGAGCGAGTTGTCGTAGAACCACTTGGCGGTCGTGTCCCCCTGCGCACCCTGCACATCGGCGAGGCCCACGCAGCCGTGGCTGGTGCCCTGGCGGCCGAAGGGCGGATCGGCCCGGTTGTACCAGTAGTTGCCGTGGACGAACGTGCCCGACGTCGTCAGCCGCATCGCGTGCGGCACGTCCGGGATGTCGTACTCGCCGCCGAAGCCGACCGTCGAGCCGTTCATGCGCGTCTGCACGAACTTCTCGGAGATCACCATCTGCCCGTTGTACGTCGTGTGCTGTGGGCTGCCCGCCGAGATCGGCACCGTCCTCAGCGGCTTGCCGTCCCGCACCACCGTCATGGTCTGCTTGTCGACGTCGACCGTGGAGACCTGCGAGCGCCCGACGGTGAACGTCACGGTCTTCTTCTGCACCCCGTAGACGCCCTTGGCGCCCTCGACCCCGTCCAGGTCGATCTTCACCGTGACCTTGGAGCCGGCCTTCCAGTACTCCTGGGGCCGGAAGTCGAGCCGCTGCGCCCCGAACCAGTGCCCCACCACCTGCTGACCGGTGCTGGAGGTGACGGCGATGCGCGACTGCACGGCCTTGGTGTCGCTGATCGCCTTGTCGAAGGTGAACGACACCGGCATGCCCACGCCGACCGTGGTCCCGTCGTCCGGCGTGTACGTCCCGACGAAGCTGTTCGCCGTCGTGACCGTGGTGAAGATGGAGTTGGCCGCGGCCGTGCGCCCCCCGGCGTCCTTCGCGGTCGCCGCTATCTCGTACTTGGTCCCGCGCTCCAACTGCTCCTTCGGCTTCCAGGCGTGGCCGTTCGCCGATATCGCACCCGGCACGGCCTGCCCCGACCCCGCCACGGTCATCTTCACGTCGGTCAGCCTGCCGTCACTGACCTGCACGCCGGTGGTGTTGATGGACGCGTCGGTCGAACCGTCCTTGGCCGAGATCGCTATCCTCGCCGTCGATGTCGTAGGGGAGTCGCCGCCCTTCCCCTCATGCTCCTTGGCGTCGGCGCTGCCGCCGCACGCGGTCAGGGTGAGGGCGCCGACCAACAGGGCGGCACAGGCCCCCAGTACGCGCCGCGCTGCGATGTCCGGCCTTGTCACGGGCTGCTCCATGGTGGTGTGTTGTGCGTGATCCGCTCCAGTGCGTGAAGAAAGAGGGGGGACGCACGAGGGTGGGTTCCCTCCGGCGCCCGGGAACGCCGTCATGTGACAGAACCGGGACAGAACGGGGCCGCGGCGGCGCCACCGACGATCACCGCGCCGCCTCGCGCCTCCCTGACTGGCGCCGCCCCGCCTGGCGCTGCCTCGCCCGCCCCGCCTTGCGCCGCTCACCGCGCGCCGTACAACTCCTCGTACGACGGCCACACTCCGCCCGGTCCGGCCACCGGCTCGGCGGCCCGCAGGGCCCGCACGATCGCGCGCGTCACGACGTCGGCACCGGCCGCGAGGATCTCGTTGAGCGCGAGCGGATTCCCGGCGTCGAGCGGACGCTCTCCCGTGGCCAGCGCGAACACCGTGTCGCCGTCGTTGAGCAGGTGCACCGGCCGCACGGCCCGCGCGATGCCGTCGTGAGTGGTGCCCGCCACCTTCTGCGCCTGCGCCTTCGAGAGATCCGCGTCGGTGGCGACCACGGCCAGTGTGGTGTTGAGCGGCGGTGTCTGGTTCCTCGCGGCGGCCTCGGACAGGCGTCGGCCGGCGGCCTCGTGGATGTGTGCCTCCGGATATGTCACCGGCCCCTGGAACAACTCCCCGTACAGCACGCCCGTCCGCGGATCCAGCGCCGATCCCGCGGCGTTGGCGACCACCAGCGCGGCCACCGTGATCCCCGAGCCGAGGAGCGTGCTCGCGGTGCCGACCCCGCCCTTGAGTTGCCCCACCACGGCGCCCGTACCGGCACCCACACACCCCTCGGCCACCGGTGAGCCGGAGTCGCTCGCCGCGGCGGCCTCGACCGCGGCGCGCCCCGTGGCCGCGTCCGGTCGCGCCCGGAAGTCGCCGCCCCGCCCGAGGTCGAAGACACAGGCGGCGGGCACCACCGGCACGACATGCCCGGGATCCGCCCCGACCCGCACCCCGCGCCCGCGTTCCTCCAGCCAGGCCATCACACCGGAGGCCGCGTCGAGCCCGTACGCGCTGCCGCCGGTGAGCACGACCGCCTCGACCGTGCGCACCAGGTTGCGCGGGTCCAGGGCGTCGGTCTCCTTGGTGCCGGGCCCGCCGCCACGCACGTCCACGGCGGCCACGGCACCGCCCTGCGGGGCGAGGACGACCGTGGTGCCGGTGAGCAGTCCACCGCCGGTGCGGGTCGCGTGTCCCACCCGAAGCCCGGCGACGTCCGTCAATGCGTCAACTGTCATGCCGGCCAGTCTCCCCCGGGCCCGGGCCCGGGCACCGAGACTGCGGGCGGGCACGATCGGGCGGTGCCGGAACGGGTGTGGTCGGGGCTGGTCGACGGATGCACGTGACGCGGCCCGGGACGGCAGGTGGTGGACGCAGCCCAGGGCGTCAGGTGGACGCGGTCCGGGGCGTCAGGTGGTGGATACGGTTGGCTTCGCCCGCCTTCCGTTGTCGCGCATCGTGCGTGCGGTGAGGGCGACCTCGGCCACCACCGCCAGCGCGGCCACGATGCCCGCCGCGAGCACCGACCAGTGGCCCAGGAAGGTGCAGCAGATCACCAGCAGGGCCGTGACCGGCAGTACCAGTTGCTGGGCGATGCCCGCCTTGAAGTAACGCGCGTGCAGCGCCCAGACCGTCAGCAGATAGAGCGCCGTGGGCAGGGTGACCGCCGCCGAGGCGGACAGGGTCGAGATGTGCGCCTTGCCCACCGCCTCCTCGACCGCCACTTCGATACCGGCGCCGATCGCGGCAGCCGAGGCGAGGATCACATAGTGGCCGTAGCCCCACAGGAACGCCTGTCTGCTGGAGCGCAGATGCCCGTGGATGGGCACCGCGAAGTAGATCCACCAGGCCGAGAAGACGATCAGCAGGCCGCCGGCCGCGATCGGCAGAAGTGTGCTGAGGGCGCCGTGCTCGGCCCCGGCGGACTTCACGGCGACCGTGGCCGCGGCGATCGTCTCGCCGAGCACGATGATCGTGAACAGCCCGTACCGCTCGGCGATGTGGTGCGGATGCCAGGCGGTGCCGTGGTGCCGCTCCGCGTACAGCGGCACGCACAGTTCCATGATCGCCATCACCAGGAACACCCAGGGGCGCGCGGGAGTCGGCAGGACCACCAGCCCGAGCCAGCCGATCTGGCAGAGCGCCACGCCGCCGGCGTATCTGAGTGCCGTGGTCCTCTCCGCGCCCTCGGTACCTCTCGCGGCCCGCAGCCACTGCGAGACCATCGCCAGCCGCATGATCGCGTAGCCGAGCCAGACCGCGAAGTATTCATGATGCTCGAACGCCCGGGAGACCCCCGAGGCCAGGACCAGGACACCGGCGATCTGGACGAGGGTGACGACGCGGTAGAGCAGGTCGTCGTTGTCGTACGCCGAGGCGAACCACGTGAAGTTCATCCAGGCCCACCAGATCGCGAAGAACAGCATCGCGTAGTTCAGGATGCCGTTGCCCGCGTGCCCCTCCACCACCGCGTGCACCAGTTCGACGCCCGCCTGCGCGACGGCCACGACGAAACACAGGTCGAAGAAGAGTTCAAGCGGCGTGGCCACGCGGTGCGGCTCGCCACGTCCTCGGGCGGTGAGCCGACGGAGTGAATGGGGCGTGTGCGGAGCACCCGCGGAGGCGGGCGGAGAAGCGGAACTCGGCGTCATGCCTCTCAGCACAGCAGAAAATCTCACCGAAATCTTGTGAGGCGGTTCACAAGCGCGCAGGGGTCCGGAATGCGCAGGGAAAGGCCGGGTCGGATGCCGTCCGGGCCGGTGGGCGCGGCCCACTCCGCGGGGCCCGGCCGACCCGGGGCCGTACTCTTGACGCATGAGCACCGCCCCCGCCCCCGAGCCGCGCGCCCCCAAGGCCGCGCTCGTCTTCGACGATCCGCTCAGCCAGCAGTCCTCGGACGACACGGACCGCGGCTGGGGCGAGGCCGGCGACGGCGCCGCCGACCTGAAGCGCTTCCTCGAAGAGAAGCCGCCCCACCACCTCTGAAGCGGACCCCGCGAGACCGCTACCGCTGTTCGTGGCCCGAGCCGCGCTGCGCGACCAGCGCGTCGCGGATCTCCTTGAGCACCTCCAGCTCGGTCACCTCGATGACCTCCTGCGTGCTCTCCCTCGCCTTCCTGCGGGCCTCCACCCGGGCCAGGTACTTCGCCATGGGCAGCACCATCAGGAAGTAGACCACCGCGGCGGTGATCACGAAGCTCAGTGCGGCGCCGAGGACGGAGCCCCACATCAGCTGGATGCCGTTCGTGCCTGTGCATGACGAGCTGAGGCATGAGCTGTAGTGGTCGAGGTTCTGTGTGCCGATCGCTCCGACCAGCGGGTTGATGATGCCCTTCACCACCGAGTTGACGATGTTCGTGAAGGCCGCGCCGATGACCACCGCGACCGCCAGGTCGACGACGTTGCCGCGCATCAGGAAGGTCTTGAAGCCTTGCCAGATGCTCGGTTCCTTCTTCTCGCTCACCTCGGGGACTCTCCTCGTGCGCACAGGGTGTGGAACAAAACGCTCCGCAACCTACGGCACCATGCGGCCATCCTGTCCAATTTCTTCCCTCGAACGAGGGACTTGACAGCGTGTCGTCAAGACAATGTCCGCAGTGGTTCAGCACAGCGTCACCGCCAGTCGTGCTGTCGCGCTTGTTCCCACGAGGCGCGCCGCCGTGGCACGCGGCACCGAGAGCAGGACGAGTGCCCCGCTCTCCGCGGCGCCGCCGAGGGGTTCCGGCAGTCTCGTCACCCGCGCCCCGCGCGCGATCACTCGGGCCTCGCCGCCCGTGGCGGGATCCTGTGCGGCGATGACGTCGACCCGGTCACCGGGCCGTAGCAGCCGGACGGTGGCGGCGTCGGCGATCCGCACCGGCGCCGTCACGACCTCGACCGTCCCGGGCCGTCGCATGGGCTCGACCGCGGGGTGGCCGCGGGCCGGCTCGGCGCGGTGCGGATCCGTCGCGGCGCGCGGTCCGGCCGCGACGAGCGCGGCGGCGGTGACGGCGAGGCCGGC
>NZ_JBSGBN010000165.1:0-11956 GCF_053601275.1 Streptomyces sp. NPDC004752
GATCAGGCTGTCCTCAGCTTCACGACCCTGCTGCGACAGGGCCAGGGTGTAGGTCTTTCACCTCCACACAATCGAACAACGCCTCATGGCGCGCGGGCTCTCGTATTCAACTGTCGCCGGTTCCCTGAGGAACCCAGCCCGCTGGTGACCGTGTGTGATCTCCTGGGGCGTATCGGCTCCAGGTTCCGCCGGTCTCGTTGCGGAGGCGGCTGGTGGTCTTGTCGTGGTAGCCGAGAGCGTCCGCGACGACGGGTGCGGGGAGTTCGAGGAGTTGCTACTCGGTCTTGACGGGGGTCAGGCTGAACCCGTCGTTGGGCTTGCCCGCAAGGAGGTCGGCCAGCCCGCCGCTGAGCGCGTACGTTGTCCCGTCCGGTCCCGCGGTCACGTCGTTGGTGACGGGATCCACGACGGTGTCGGTGACCTTGACCGTGGCCTTCTTCCAGCCGTCACGGGGCTCCACACGCTGGATCTGGGCGGGCTTGCCGGTCAGCAGACCGCTGCTGACCGCCGCGATCGAGCCGTCCTTCAGGAGCCGCATGCCGGCCGTGGGGGACCCCAGCGGCGCGGAGAGCTTCACCTCCTGCGCCTTTTCGGGATGTTTGACGGGCACCCGTACCAGGGAGCCGTCGGCCATGGCGATGATCAGCTGGTTTCCCTCCACCCACTCCACCGCTGACATGCCCACACCGTTCAGGAAGTCGGGAATATCAAGCGTGCCCTTGAGCAGGTCGTTCTGCAGAAGTACCGAGGCGTGGCCCTTGCGGTCGATGCGGAACACCGTCGGGGTCAGCTCGTCGACGGCGTACGCGGTGCCGTCGGGCGCCACCGTCACGTCGGAGATCAGGTGCTGCTTGCCGTCCAGGGTGACCGCGGTCAGATCGACGCACCAGTCCTGCTTCCCGCTCTCCAGGTCGTAGCTGCCCACACCGGCGACGCGGAAGGGGGCGTTCTTCCTGGAACGGTCGGCAGTGCCGTAGTCCACATTGCTGACCAGGATGCGGTCCCGTTCGCGGTCGACGAGGACGGCCTGCGCCGACACCATTTCCGGGTCGTCGATGTGGGTGCGCACCTTCCCGTCAGGACTGACGGCGGAGACCGTGCCGTGCTTCAGCGACCCGGCGAAGAACGTGTTCGACCGCGCGTCGAAGTCCAGCGAGTGCGGGAACACGTTCGAGCCGTCGGCCTTGATGACGCTGGGCGTCTTCTGCTCGGCCTGCTCGGTCCGGGTCTGCTCGGCGCCGGATGTGGAGCCGGATCCGGCAGCGGAACCGTTCGCGGCCAACGCCGTCCCGGTGGCCACGGCGGCGACAAGTGCCGCGCCCGCGATGGTGATCTTCAGCTTCGTCTTCTTCATTGTTGTCCTTGTTCCTCGGGAGGGTTGGGGCCGGCGTGTACTGCGGTGACCTGTGTGGGTGTCACTCGGTGATGTCGCGTCCGAGCAGGGCGGCCAGCCGGTCGAGCGCGGGGGCGTCTTCCGGAGCGGTTCGGGACGGCGCGAACGGAGCGCCCGGTCCGGACGGCAGCTGTGCCGTGAGGCCGCGGGCGAACTCGGTCTCCCGCTCGACCGTGGCCTCGTTGAACAGGGCTTTCCGGCCGATGGCCCGGGCCAGATCCCAGCCGTGCACCAGGTGCTCGATCGTCTGCAGATGCAGTGCCACAGCGCCGGGCACCTCACCGATCGGGGCCTGCACCGTGCGCTCCAGCGCTCCCGGACCCTCGAAGGCGGCCACCAGGGCGGCGGCCGACGTCCGGAACGTCTTCTTGAGCGCTTCCGGAGCGGGGCCGAGCGCCGGCAGAGGCGGCTGCGCGCCCATCGCGACGGCGAACGTGTGCTGTCCCGCCAGCAGATGGTCGACCAGCTGCTGGACGTTCCAGTCGGTGCAGGGCGTGGGCGCGCTCCACCGCTCCTGCTCCACGGCCTCGACCAGGTGGGCGATGGTGTCGATGACCTCGGCGAAAGCCGTGACAGGTGGGGTGGACATGGGGAACCTCCAGTAGGGGTGAAAGAGTGGCTGTGCGGGCCTCTGCGGATGTCGTTCCGCGATGGAAGGGGGAGCCGGCTACGCGCCCCGCCCAAGATCAATGTCAGCGTGTGTCCGCCCATCGCGTGCGAGCACCGGGTGCGTGATGCCGGCGGGCGGGGACACAGGGGAGAGGAAGAGGGGCGGCAGCGTCATCGGCGGCCGGAAGGCGTGCGTGACGAGGCCCCTCGCGGCGCTCCCTGCCGGCCTCGGGCCGGAGGCTGCCGGGTGAGGTCGGGCGATGTCGGGCGAGATCGGGTGAGGTTCAGGTGTGACGCTCTGAGCGCACTGTGGCTTTGCGGCGGCCGACGGCCGGATCAGGGGTGTACGGAAGGAACGACGTGTGCGAGGGTGCCGGCGGCGGGGCGGGCGGTCGCCGCCATGTCCGCGGTGGGCTGGAGGGTCTGGTTGAGCAATCGCAGTGCCGCCTGGGCGGCGGAGCCGGACGCCGCCGTCGTCACCACCAGCCGGATCCCCTGCCCCCGGGGCACCGGGAGCGAATGCTGCAGTACGTCCAGCTCCCCGACCATCGGATGGCGCATCCGGTACTCGTTCATGCCCCAGGCGCGCACCCGGTGCTGAGCCCACAGCGTGGCGAACTGCGGGCTGCGCATCGTCAGCTCGCCGACGAGGGAGGCCAGATGCGGGTCGTCCGGATACTTGCCGACCACCTGCCGCAGCTTGCCCACCACATCCCGTGCCTTCCTGGGCCAGTCCACGTACAGGTCCCGCGTGTGGGCGTCCAGGAATACCATCCGGGCGGTGTTGGGGCGCGTGGCCGCTTGATCCGGGCTGTCCGGGGCCAGATGCCCGGCGAACAACGCATGCCCGGCGCGGTTCCACGTCAGGATGTCCGAGCGCTGGCCGAGGACCACCACGGGTGAGTCCCCGAAGGCATCCACCAGTTGGCGCACCGCCGCGGTGACACGCTCGGCGGGGAGCCGGCGACGGCTCTGCCGGACATCATCGGACAAGGTGTGCAGGTGGCGCCGCTCCGCGTCATCCAGCCGCAGAGCCGTGGCCAGCGCGTCGAGGACCTGCGGCGAGGCGTTGAGCGACAGCCCCTGTTCCAGCCGGATGTAGTAGGCCACGCTGACGCCGGCCAACTGGGCCAGTTCCTCACGCCGCAGCCCCGGCACCCGCCGCCGGTCGCCGTAGTCCGGCAACCCCACGTCCGCCGGCTTCAGCTGAGCCCGGCGCCGGGACAGGAACTCACCGAGGAGGGATTTGCCGTGCGCTGTCTCGTCCATGCGACCGAGTATGGACAGGCTCTCTTCATCTAGCCTGCCCCTGCGAGTAGCAGGCGCGAAGCCGCCGAGCACGTGGCACCTGAGACCTCACGGGAATCGCCGCGGCGCGTGCCGCCGGAGCGAGACAGCGCCGGCCCTCGCGCACGGCGGGACCATGCTCGCCGTCGGCAAGGTGCAGTGAGCACTGTGCATCGTGAAGTTGCAGGTCACGGGTCTGGTCTGGGTGATGTCCGGGATGCCCGTCCCAGTCGATGCGTTCCTCACGGCTCATCGGCACTCACGGTGACGCGATGAGCCGCGGCGTCGACTCGGCTCGGCACAGTGCCGCCTGCCGGCGCGGCTCGAAGGCGAGCGACGCCCCAGCGTCGATCACCTGTGCTAGCAGCCCATGATCGCCGGCCTGGCGTTAACCGCTGTACCGCTGTACCGCTGTACCGCTGTACCGCTGTACCGCTGTACCGCTGTTCCCCGAGGCCGGGAGCGCTACGTCCCTTCCTTCAGGACCCGCGAGATCAACACCCGCTGCGCCTCCGTCAGATGAGGATCGGTCGCGTACACCGTCCTCCCGTCGACCGTGATCTCGTAGTGGAAGCCGTCCGGCACCCCGGCCGACGGGACATCCTGGCCGGCCGCGAGCGCCCGCTCGGCCAGGGACTGCCACTCGGGCGCGTCGGGCCGCCCCGAGGTGTTCACCTCGGCGTGCCGCTCGATGCCCGCGAACCCGCCCGTGCGCCTCACCTGAATCCGCATGGGTCCCTGTGTAGTACGGACCTAGGCCGTCCGCACCCCGACCTGCTGCCACGCCTTCAGCACGGCCTGCTGCTCCTCGCCCTCGCGGTAGCGGGTCCGGGCCGCCGCGACCGTCAGTTTCGCGAAGTCCTCGAAGCTCGCCTGGGACGGCAGTTCGCCGCCGGTCAGCACGTCGTACCAGATCTGCCCGGCCCGTTCCCAGGCGTGCCTGCCGAGCGCGGTGGCGAGCAGGTAGAACGCGTGGTTGGGGATGCCGGAGTTGATGTGCACGCCGCCGTTGTCGCGGCCGGTCTTCACATAGCCGGCCATGGTCGCGGGCTGCGGGTCCTTGCCGAGGACATCGTCGTCGTACGCCGTGCCCGGGGCCTTCATCGAGCGCAGCGCCGTGCCCGTGACGCGCGGGGCGAGCAGCCCGGCGCCGATCAGCCAGTCGGCCTCGGTGGCGGTCTGCCCCAGCGCGTACTGCTTGATCAGCGAGCCGAACACGTCGGAGAGGGACTCGTTGAGGGCGCCGGGCTGGCCGAAGTAGGTGAGGTTCGCGGTGTGCTGGGTGACGCCGTGGGTCAACTCGTGGCCGATGACGTCCACCGGGATGGTGAAGTCGAGGAAGACCTCGCCGTCCCCGTCGCCGAACACCATCTGCTCGCCGTTCCAGAAGGCGTTGTCGTAGCCCTCGCCGAAGTGCACGGTGGCGTCGAGGGGCAGACCGGAGCCGTCGATCGAGGAGCGGCCGTATGCCTTCAGATACAGCTCGAAGGTGGCGCCCAGACCCGCGTAGGCCCGGTTGACGGTGGCGTCCGCGCCGGGCTCGGAGCCCTCCTCGCGGACCCGCGTGCCGGGCAGGTCCTGCCGGTGCTCCGCGTCGTAGACGGTGCGCTGCGGCCGGTCGGCGGCGGCACCCGCGGGCGGGGCGACGGCCGGTACCCCGATGACCGTGGTCAGCCGGCGGTGGGTGCGCTCGTAGGCGTCACGCTCCAGGGTCCGGCGGGCCGGGCCGGACAGCGCGGAGTCCTCGTGCTGGGCCAGCCGGTCGAGGACGTGCGGCGGGACGATGGTGCAGAAGACGGGCTCGAAGCCCCCGGTCGTCGTCATGCCCCGCACCATTGCACTGAGTTATCTCTCTGTCACTACCTGCAACCATGATTGATGAAATGCCGCGCCGAGAGGCCCCGGCCGCTCACGCGGAGTGGTATGGCGCACGTTTTGCCCTGTTCGCACCTCGGGTTGTTCATCCCTCGGGTCCCGCATACTGATACGGACCCGCGCATCCGGCGCGGCTCGGCTAGGCTGCGGGACATCATGCGTTTCGGGCTGCTTCTCCTTAGCTGCCGCGGCGAGGGCCTGTAGTCGAGGCCGACCCCCTCCCCGCGGAGCTTGGCGTTGCGTCGTCGGCCGTCCTTCCGGACACCGGACACAACCGGACATCTTCGAGGAGTCCACGCCATCATGGCCAACCGCCAGCAGCCCAGTTCCATGCCGATCCACAAGTACGGCCGCTACGAGCAGGTAGACATCCCCGACCGGACCTGGCCGAACCAGCGGACCACCGCCGCCCCGCGCTGGCTCTCCACCGATCTGCGTGACGGCAACCAGGCCCTGATCGACCCGATGTCGCCCGAGCGCAAGCGCCGGATGTTCGACCAGCTGGTCAAGATGGGCTACAAGGAGATCGAGGTCGGCTTCCCGGCCTCCGGCCAGACCGACTTCGATTTCGTGCGCTCGATCATCGAGGAAGAGGGCGCGATCCCGGACGACGTCACGATCTCCGTGCTGACCCAGGCCCGCGAGGACCTGATCGAGCGGACCGTGGAGTCCCTGAAGGGCGCCAGGCGCGCCACCGTCCACCTCTACAACGCGACCGCGCCGGTCTTCCGCCGGGTCGTCTTCCGCGGCTCCAAGGACGACATCAAGCAGATCGCCGTGGACGGCACCCGCCTGGTGATGGAGTACGCCGAGAAGCTGCTGGGCCCCGAGACGGAGTTCGGCTACCAGTACAGCCCGGAGATCTTCACCGACACCGAACTGGACTTCGCGCTGGAGGTCTGCGAGGCGGTCATGGCCGTCTGGCAGCCCGGCCCGGGTCGCGAGATCATCCTCAACCTGCCCGCCACGGTGGAGCGTTCGACCCCCTCGACGCACGCGGACCGCTTCGAGTGGATGCACCGCAACCTCTCCCGCCGTGAGTACGTCTGCCTGTCCGTGCACCCGCACAACGACCGCGGTACGGCCGTCGCCGCCGCCGAGCTGGCGCTGATGGCCGGCGCCGACCGCATCGAGGGCTGTCTGTTCGGGCAGGGCGAGCGCACCGGCAACGTGGACCTGGTCACCCTGGGCATGAACCTGTTCTCGCAGGGCGTCGACCCGCAGATCGACTTCTCCGACATCGACGAGATCCGTCGCACATGGGAGTACTGCAACCAGATGGAGGTCCACCCGCGCCATCCGTACGTGGGCGACCTGGTCTACACGTCCTTCTCCGGCTCCCACCAGGACGCCATCAAGAAGGGCTTCGACGCCATGGACGCCGACGCGCGGGCCAAGGGTGTCACCGTCGACGACATCGAGTGGGCCGTGCCGTATCTGCCGATCGACCCCAAGGACGTCGGCCGCTCCTACGAGGCGGTCATCCGCGTCAACTCGCAGTCCGGCAAGGGCGGCATCGCCTACGTCCTGAAGAACGACCACAAGCTGGACCTGCCGCGCCGGATGCAGATCGAGTTCTCGAAGATCATCCAGGCGAAGACGGACGCCGAGGGCGGCGAGATCACCCCGAGTGAGATCTGGGCCACCTTCCGCGATGAGTATCTGCCGAACCCGGACAACCCCTGGGGCCGTATCCAGGTCAGGACCGGCCAGTCGACCACCGACACGGACGGCGTGGACACGCTCACCGTCGAGGCCACGGTCGACGGCGAGGACACCGTGCTGACCGGCTCCGGCAACGGTCCGATCTCGGCCTTCTTCGACGCCCTGCACTCCCTGGGCGTCGACGTACGCCTGCTCGACTACCAGGAGCACACGATGAGCGAGGGTGCCTCCGCGCAGGCCGCCTCGTATATCGAGTGCGCTATCGGCGACAAGGTTCTCTGGGGCATTGGAATCGACGCAAACACGACACGTGCATCGCTGAAGGCCGTCGTCTCCGCCGTGAACCGGGCGGCCCGCTGATCCCTCTGACCGGCGATTTCATGGGCCCGGCCGTTGCGCGCAACGGCCGGGCCCATGTCGTTTACCGGCCACTTCGGCGCGCAGGTAACGGAAAGGTCTCGTACGGGGTACTGACTCCACATCGCCGATGTGGCTAACATCACGCAAGCGCGGCAATGGTGCCGCGTGGGGGCACCGCCCACGCCCATGAGGCAGTGGGGGAGTTACGGAGGTGCGACGTGCTGCCAGTACGGGGACGAGACGGCCGTGCCACCAGGCTGGCCCGCATCATGGGCACCAGCACCGCATGGACACCCGTCGGGGACGGCGAGTTCTTCTGCCCCGGCTGCGGGGGCGACCGCAACTACCAGCGGCTCACCGGCCGCCGCCGTTTCACCCTCCTCGGTGTGCCCGTGCTGCCGCGTGGCACCACAGGACCCGTCGTCGAGTGCGCGGCCTGCCGCCACCACTACGGCACCGAGGTCCTCGACCACCCGACCACCTCGCGTTTCTCCGCGATGCTCCGCGACGCCGTGCACACCGTGGCCCTCGCGGTGCTGGCCGCGGGCGGCACCTGCGCCCGTACGTCCCTGGCCGCCGCCGCCAGCACGGTCCGTGCCGCCGGGTTCGCCGACTGTACCGAGGACCAGCTCGGCGCGCTGGTCGAGGCGCTGGCCGCGGACACCGGCCGGGTCTTCGAGCAGCCGGCCGGCGCGGGCCTGGCGATAGAGCTGCACGAGGCGCTGGACCCGCTCGCCCCGCACCTCGCCCCCGGCGGGCGGGAGTCCATCCTGCTCCAGGCGGCCCGGATCGCCCTCGCGGACGGCCCCTACACCCCCGCCGAACGCGACGTCCTCGCCACCGTCGGCGCCGCCCTGACCATCTGCTCCGACGATGTGACCCGCCTGCTGGCGGCGGCCCGCACGCCCTCCTGACGCCCCGGACCAGCTCCTCGGGCCGGAGAAACCACACGCCCGCGGCGCCGCGCCGTGCCGTGGCTGCCGATCGCGCTGTGGGTTGTGCTGGTACGGCCGGGACCGGTGGGTCCGGGAGGCAGGCGACGGACCGGGCGGCGTCCGGGACCCCATAATGAGTGGCGATGACTCTCCTGAGCCGTACCCTTCTCGCCGCCGCCGTGCTGGCCGTCGCGGTCACCCCCGCCGCGGTCGCAAGGCCCGCCGTCGCCAAGCCAGGCTGCGCCTCCTCCGTGCCCTACGTGGCGGGCCGGGGCGGCTATGACACCTACCGCATCCCGGCCGTCGTCAGGACGCGCGCAGGCACCGTGCTCGCCTTCGCCGAGGGCCGGCACAATGGCGCGGGTGACAGCGGCGCCATCGACGTCGTCCTGCGCCGCTCCACCGACGGCGGCTGCACCTGGGGACCGCTCTCGGTGGTCGCCGCGGGGCACGGGGACACCCGGGGCAACCCGGCCCCGGTGGTCGACCCGCGCACCGGCGCGATCGTGCTGGTCACCTCGTACAACAGCGGTGATGTCACCGAGGCGCAGATCGTACGCGGCGAGGTGACCCCGGAGCAGGGCCGCCGGGTGTTCGTCCAGCGCAGCCTCGACGACGGCCGGCACTTCACGCCGCCCCAGGAGATCACGGCCGATGTGAAGCCGGCCGACTGGCGCTGGAACGCCACCGGACCCGGCCACGCGGTGGCCCTGACGCGCGGACCGCACGCGGGCCGACTGGTCGTCCCCGCCAACCACTCCGCGGCCCCGCCGCCCGGATCCGGCGACACCGGCCAGGAGGCCAAGTACTACGGCGGCCACGCGTTCTACAGCGACGACGGCGGACGCACCTGGCAGCTCGGCTTCGTGGACGACTCCTACGACGGCCAGATCAACTCGAACGAGTCGTCGGCCGCCCAACTCCCCGACGGCCGCCTCTACTTCAGCTCCCGGGACCAGAACGGCAGCAGCCCCGGCAACCGGCTCGACAGTTACTCCAGCGACGGCGGCCAGACCCTTGACCGACCCTACGCCGTCCAGCCCACCCTGAACGATGTCCCCGTCGTCCAGGGATCGGTGCTGCAACTCAGCGGGCGGCACGCCCCGCTGCTGTTCTCCGCGCCGTCCGTGCCCACCGCCCGTGAGGCGATGACCGTGTGGCGCAGCGCGGACGGCGGGGCGAGGTTCACCAAGGCGCGGACGCTGTCCCGTGACAAGGCCGGGTACTCCGATCTTGTCCAGCTCGACGCCGGCACGGTCGGCATCCTCTACGAGACGGGTACCAGCGGTGCGTACGAGACGATCGAGTTTCGCCGCCTTCGGGTGACCTAGACGGGTGACCTGGGCGGTCGGCCTTGGCCGGGAGGGGTTTCTTTTGTCTGCGGGTGCGTTGTGGCTGGTCGCTCCCCCAAGTTCTCGGCTTCGCTCGAACAGGGGGGACCCCATCGCGGCGGAGCCGCACATCGATACAGCCCCGCGCCCCTATGGGGGCGCTGTAGCCCAGGGCGTTTTAAAGTAGGCCCGCTGTTGCGAGGTGTTTGTTGAGGTGGGCTGATTCCTTGGGGGTCAGGGGGATTTGGGGGGCGGCGGTTGTCGGGTAGGTGATGATTCCGCGTAGGTGCAGGGCCGTCTTGAACGCGCCGATCGCCGACGAACTGGCGCCCATCCGTGCCGGATCACCGACGCCCACCATGGCGAACAGGGTGCACAGCCGTTCCTGTTCGGCCCGGGCGCCGGCCCAGTCGCCCGCCCGGCACAGGCGGTACAGGCGGACGTAGCCGTGCGGGTCGACGTTGGCCAGGCCGGGCACCGCCCCGTCGGCGCCCAGCGCGAGCGCCGCGTCCACGACCAGCTCGGAACCGGTGAGCACGGCGAAGCCCGCGCAGCCGCCGGGCAGGTTGCGGGCGCCCGTCACGACCTCGCGGAAGGCGCCCAGGTCGCCGCTGGAGTCCTTCAGCCCGGCCAGCACCCCGTCCCGGGCCAGCTCCAGCACCAGGTCGGCGGGCAGCTTGGAGTGCACGGCGACCGGGATGTCGTAGGCGATGACCGGAACCGTGCTGTGTTGCGCGATCAGCCGGAAGTGGCGGGCGATCTCCGCGGGGTGGGTGCGGGTGTAGAACGGCGCGGTGACGACGACCGCGTCGGCGCCCGCCTCCGTCACCGCCGCGACATGGTCGAGCACCCGCGGTGTCGTCATGTCGATCGCCCCCGCCAGCACCGGCAGTCGGCCCGCCACATGCCCGGTGACCTCCCGCACCACCTGCCGCCGCTGCCGGTCGGTGAGGTAGGCGGCCTCCGAGGTCGAGCCGAGCACGAACAGGCCGTGCACCCCGGCCTCCACCAGATGGTCGACGAGCCGCAGGAGCGAGGGGACGTCCACCTCGCCCTCCGGCGTCAGGGGAGTGCACACCGGCGGTACGACACCGGACACCCCGGTCGGGTCGTTCGGGGCGGGGAAGGTCATGGCGGCTCCCTGGGGAGACTCTGGCGCACGAGGTCGCGGGTCGACTGGTCCTCCTCCACAGGATGATGACAACGGTAGCGATGTCCCGGGTGCGACGCGGCTGAAAAGTCCGGCATGACCGAAGCGCAGAGATCGTCCGCCTTCCAGCAGCGGGTGCGGAACGCGCAGCCGCTCGGCGGCCGGGTCGCCGACGGCACCGGGCCGGCCAGCGGAATCGGGTCGATCGGGTCGAGCAGGCCGGGCGTCGCGGAGAACAGGGCCCGCGTGTACGGGTGCCGGGCCCGGTCGGTGACCCGGTCCGCCGGGGTCTCCTCGACGATCCGGCCGAGGTACATCGTGACCACCCGGTCGCTCATCCGTCGCACCGTCTGGATGTCGTGCGAGACGAACACCAGCGCAAGGCCGAGCCGCTCCCGCAGATCCAGCAGGAGATTGAGGATCTGCGCCCGTACGGACACGTCCAGCGCGCTCGTCGGCTCGTCGGCGACCAGCAGATCCGGGTCGAGGGCCAGCGCGCGGGCGATGGCCACCCGCTGCCGCTGGCCGCCGGAGAGCTGGCCGGGCAGGGCGTCGCCGAGGGCTCGGGGGAGACCCACCAGGGCCATCAGCTCGCGCACCCGCTCCTGCCGTTCGGCCCCGGACCCACGGTCGTGCACGTCCAGCGGATCCCGCAGGATCCGCCGGACCGGCAGCCGCCGGTTCAACGCGGTCGACGGGTCCTGGAACACCATCCCGGTGCTCGCGCCCACCGTGGTCCGGCGCTCGGCGGTCGGCATGGACCACAGGTCGCGGCCCTTGAAGGACACCGTGCCCGACGTCGGCCGCTCCACCCCCACCAGCACCTTCGCCAGCGTCGACTTGCCGCACCCGGACTCGCCGACCACCCCGACCGTCTCGCCGGGCGCGACCGTGAGATCGGCCCCGGTCAGCGCGTACACCCGGTCCCGGGTGAACAGCCCGCCGCTGCGGGCCCGGTGGACCACGTGGGCGTCGCGCAGCTCCACCAGCGTGCTCACTCGACCGCCTCCTGCGTGCTCACTCGACCGCCTCCTGCGTGCTCGCCTGGCCGCCTCCCGCCTGCTCACCTGACCGCCTCGCTCTCCGTCGTCACCCCGACTGTCTCGCCGGGCGTGACCGTGAGATCGGCCCCGGTCAGCGCGTACACCCGGTCCCGGGTGAACAGCCCGCGGCTGCGGGCCCGGTGGACCACGTGGGCGTCGCGCAGCTCCACCAGCGTGCTCACTCGACCGTCTCCTGCGTGCTCGCTCGACCGTCTCCTGCGTGCTCGCCTGGCCGCCTCCCGCCTGCTCACCTGACCGCCTCGCTCTCCGTCGTCACCCCGACTGTCTCGCCGGGCGTGACCGTGAGA
>NZ_JBSGBN010000165.1:12054-19392 GCF_053601275.1 Streptomyces sp. NPDC004752
CTCGACCGTCTCCTGCGTGCTCGCTCGACCGTCTCCTGCGTGCTCGCCTGGCCGCCTCCCGCCTGCTCACCTGACCGCCTCGCTCTCCGTCGTCACCAGGTCGATCGCCGGGTGGTGGCAGGCCGCCGTGTGCGCGGGCGTGCCCATCAGGTCCGGCGCGGTCGTCCGGCACACCTGGCTCGCCCGCGGGCAGCGGTCCGCGAACCGGCAGCCCGCAGGGAAGTCGGCCGGCGCCGGGACGACCCCGCTGATCTGGGTCATCCGCTCGGCCGCCGACTCCAGCGACAGCACGCTGCCCAGCAGCCCGCGCGAGTAGTGGTGGGCCGGTGCCGCCACCAGGTCCGCGGTCACGCCGGTCTCCACGATCTGCCCGCCGTACATCACCATCACCCGGTCGGTGACGTCCGCGACCAGCGCCAGGTCGTGCGAGACCAGGATCAGCGCGAAGCCCAGCTCCGCCCGCAGCCGCAGCAGCAGCTCCATGATCTGCGCCTGCACGGTCACGTCCAGGGCGGTCGTCGGCTCGTCGGCGAGGATCAGTCTCGGATCGCGGGAGAGCGCCATGGCGATCAGGACGCGCTGGCGCTGACCGCCGGAGAGTTCGTGCGGATAGCTGCGCAGGGTGCGCTCCGGGTCGAGGCCGACCAGGGCCAGCAGCTCGGCGGCGCCCCGTCGGCCGCCGCGCCGCACCAGCTGCTTCAGCTGGGCACGGACGGTCATCGCCGGGTTCAGCGAGGACAGGGCGTCCTGGTGGACCATCGCCATCTCGTGGCCGAGCAGCCTGCGCCGGACCCGCATCGGCTCGGCGAGCAGATCCCGCTGGTGGAACCGGATTTGACCGGAGACCCGGGCGCCCCTCGGCAGCAGCCCCATCACGGCGAGCGCGGTGAGCGACTTGCCGCAGCCCGACTCGCCGACCAGGCCCAGCACCTCGCCGGGCCGCACCTCGAAGCTGATCCCGTCGACCACGTCGACACCCCCGTGCCGGTCCGGGAACCCGATGGCGAGGTTCTCCACCGCGAGCACCGGCTGCCCTCCCGGGTCGGGCAGCGGACGGGCCCGGGCCCGCAACCGCCGGGCGGCGTCGGCCAGTTGGGGCAGCGGCAGCACCTCGCCGCCACCGGCCTTCGGCGCCGCCGGCCGGCCGTCCTGCTCCCGCACGTCCACCCCCCGGGCCGCCGGGGCCGCCCAGGCGTCCGAGACACCCTCGGCGAGGACGTTCAGGGACAGCACGGTGACCAGCATCAGCAGCCCGGGGAAGACGGTCGCCCACCAGCCGCCGGTCAGCACCATGTTCTTGCCGTCCGCGATGACGCTGCCCCAGGACGGGTCCGGCGGTCGCACGCCCGCGCCGATGAACGACAGCGACGCCTCGAAGACGATGGCCTCGGCGACCTGGACGGTGCAGAACACCAGCACGGGGGCGGCACAGTTGACGGCGACATGGCGCAGGACGATATGCGGCGTGCGGGCGCCGATGACCCGTTCCGCGGTCACATAGTCCTCGCCGTACTGATCGAGGACGTTCGCCCGTACGACCCTGGCCACCGGCGGGGTGAACAGGAACGCGATCGCGCAGATCAGCACGGTGATGCCACCGCCGAACACGGCGACGAGCACCGCGGCGAGCGCGATGCCGGGAAAGGCCATCACCACGTCGAGGCAGCGCATCAGTGTCTCGTCCACGGCCTTGCGGGAGGTGGCCGCGACCGCCCCGAGCAGCGCGCCCACGACGAGGGCGAGCGCGGTGGCGCCGAGACCGATGGCGAGGGACCAGCGCGCGCCGTACATCAGCCGGCTGAGGATGTCCCGGCCGAGGCTGTCCTGGCCCATCCAGTGCCCGGCGGAGGGATGCCCGGTGCCGCCGGCCGGGTCCTGCTGGTCCAGCGGGTCGTCCGGGGCGAGGAGCGGTGCCAGCAGGGCCGCGAGGACGACGACGGCCAGGAAGCAGACGGCCGCCTTCGACAGCGGCGGCAGTCGGCGCCAGCCGCGCAGCCGGACGCCGGGCCGGGCGAGCCGCTCGGTGCGGCTCTTGCGCGTGAACATCAGGCCGCCTCCCTCAGTCGCGGGTTGACGAGCAGATAGAGGACGTCGATGACCAGGTTGACCACCACGAACCCGGCGGCCGTCGTCAGCACGACGCCCTGGACCACCGCCGGGTCGCCGTTCTGCACCGCGTCGATCATCAGCTTGCCCATGCCGGGCAGCGAGAACATCGTCTCGATGACCACCGCGCCGCCCAGCAGATAGCCGACCCGCAGCCCGAGCACGGTCAGCGGATTGACCAGCGCGTTGCGCAGCACGTTGCGGCCGACCACCACCCGTGGGGGCAGCCCGCCGCCGATCGCCGTCCGTACGTAGTCCTTGTCCAGTTCCTCCACCACGGCGGTCCGCACGATCCGGGTGAGCTGCGCGGCCACCGGCAGCGACAGCGCGACGGCGGGCAGCGTCATCGTGCGCAGCCAGCCGGTGAGGGAGTCCGCCGGGTTGACGTAGCCGCCGGTCGGGAACCAGCCCCGGTCCACCGCCAGATACTGGATCATCAGCAGGGCGAGCCAGAACGCGGGTGCCGCGACCCCGGTCAGCGAGCCGACCCGGATGATCTGGTCGGGCAGCCGGTCCCGGTAGATCGCCGCCGTGACCCCGCCGATCAGCGCCAGCAGCACCGCGAGGCCGAGGCCCAGGAAGGCCAGCTGGAGGGTGAGCGGCAGTGCGGTGGTGACCTGGTCGACGACCGGCGCCCGGGTCAGCGCGCTGGTGCCCAGGTCGCCGTGGAGCAGATCGCCGACGAAGTGGGCATAGCGCACCGGCAGCGGGTCCAGCAGCCCGTTGCGCTCCCGGAAGTCGTGCAGTTGCTCGGGTGTCGGGTTGGCCCCCTGGAAGAACGCGGACGCGGGGTCGACGTCGGAGAACCGCATCACCAGAAACACGAAGAGCACGATGCCGAGCAGCAGCGGCACCAGCAGGGCGACGCGGCGCAGCAGGATGCGGACGACGGCCGTCATGCCGTCAGACCCACTTGGCCTGGAGAAGGTTGATGCCGGGATACGGCTGTGCCCTTATGCCGGTGAGCTTTTTCGGGTCCCAGGCGGTCATCAGCTCGTTGTGCACGACCGGGTAGAGCACGGCCTGTTCGGCGACGATGTCGATGTAGTCCTGGATCATCGCCTTCTTCCGGTCGGGATCCGGCTCCCGGGTCGCCCGGTCCATGTCCGCGAAGAGCCGCTTGGCCACCGGGTCGTCGGCCCACCGGGTGTATCGCATCCACAGGTTGGCCGGCCCGTAGTTGTAGTGCATGATCAGGTCGGCGTCGAGACCGAACTGGTTCGGGTTCGAGGCGGCGGCGACGACCTGGTAGTCCTGCTTCTGGTCCAGCTTGGTGAACACGGCCGTGGTCTCCTGCGGGGACAGCGTCGTCTCCACACCGATCGCGTCCCAGGACGCCTTGATGGTCGGCAGACAGTCGACGATCCAGCTGACGTTCACCGCGAGGATGTCGATCTTCAGGTGCTCGACCCCGGCCGCCTTCAGCAGCGCCTTCGCCTTGGCCGGATCATGGTCGTACACCGTCTTCGCCCGCCGGTAGGCGGGGTTGCCCTCGTTCAGGAACGACGACGACGGCTTCCCGTGCCCCTTCAGCGCGACCTCGACCATCTTCCCGGTGTCGATGGCGTGGTGCAGCGCCTGCCGGACCCGCACGTCGTCGAACGGCTTGTGCGCGGTGTTGAACATCAGGAACAGGTTGTTCATCCCGGCCCCGCCCGCGACGCTCAGCCCGCCCTGCTCCAGCCGGGAGACGTTGGCGTACGGGATGTTGTCGGCGATCTGCGCCCCCGCGTCGGCCCCGGAGATCTTCGCCACGCGTGGGGCGGCGTCGACGATGGTCAGCCAGTTCATCTTCCGGAACGCGGGCCTGCGCGGGCCGCTGTAGTCGGCGAACGCCTCGAAGGTGGTGTTCGACTTCGGGTGGTGCGCGGTCTGCCGGTACGGTCCCGAGCCGACCGCCTTCCCCCTGATCGCGTCGTCCCACGCCCCGGGCCGCGAGAAGACGTGCTTCGGCATGATCTTGGCGAGGGTGAGCCGGGAGAGCCCGTCCGGGAAGGGGAACTTGAGGACCAGTTCGACGTTCTGCGCGTCGATCTTGCGGACCTCCTGGAGCCAGCTCTCGAAGAACCCGTTGGCGAGGGTCTGCGTGCCCGGGTCCAGGATCCGGTCGTAGACGAAGACCACGTCGTCGGCCGTCACCGGCTTACCGTCGTGGAACCGGGCGCCCGGCCGCAGCGTGAACCGCCACGTGGTGGCGTTCGGATCGGCCGGCATCCGGGTGGCCAGCGCCGGGTACGGGTCCCGGGAGATCGGGTCGGTGTCCAACAGCCCTTCGTAGACATGCTGAAGGGCGGCCATGCAGAACGCGGACGCCGTCTGCGTCGGATCCCAGCTGCCGTCGTTGCCGTAGCCGATCACCGCGGTCAGCGTGCGGTTGCCGCCGCCTCCGCCGCCGGTGTCGTTCGTCGACTCGGGCCCGGACGAACAGGCCGCAAGCGACGGGGGGAGCGCGGCGGCCGCACCCAGCGCGCCGCCGTACTTCAGGAACGACCGGCGGTGCAGCGCCGGCCCGTCGTGGATCATGTCGTCGCGCACGGTTCCTCCAGGGGTCCGGAACGGGGTTCGCAAAGAGTTGTGGAGGGATACGACTGAGGAGATACGACGTCCTACGTCTGGCCGATCAGCGTGACCATAGGAGCGCCCGTGGGGCCGGTCAAGGGGTCGCACACGAATGGCGTAGCCGCCAGAGGTCGCACCAATGACCCTGTGAAATGGCGGGAGTTGACGCTGGTGAAGGTGGGAGATGGGACGTGGGACGTCCACTGAGCGTACGATGCGGCGCATGCCCGCCGGGGAGCCCAGGTACAGCCGGATACAGCGCGCGGTCGTACAGCTGATCCTCGACCGGGGGCTTGCGCCCGGTGCGCCCCTGCCCACCGAGACGGAACTGATGGACGGCCTCGGCGTCAGCCGCAACTCCGTCCGCGAGGCGCTCAAGGCGCTCCAGGCCCTGGACCTCGTGGAGATCCGGCACGGCTACGGCACCTACGTCGGCCAGGCATCCCTCACCCCGCTGGTCGACGGCCTCACCTTCCGCACGCTGACCCGGCACGACGGCGACCCCGGCGCCCTGGCCGAGATCCTCCAGATCCGCGAGGTGCTGGAGGAGGGGCTGATCCGCCGGGTGGTGGCGACGGCGAGCGAGCCGGAGCTGGACCGGCTGGAGTCGGTGGTGGCCCGGATGGAGGCGGCGGGCCGGGCGGGCCGCCCCTTCCCCGAACTGGACCGCCAGTTCCACGAGTTGCTCTACGTCCCGCTGGGCAACGCCCTTGTGCCGCAACTGCTCGGCGCGTTCTGGACGGTGTTCCGGCGGGTGGCCGGCGCCCGCGGCTGGACCGACGACCCCGCGCCCGAGGTCACCGTCCGCCGGCACCGCGACATCGTCACCGGGCTGCGTGCCCGGGACCTCGCCGGCGCGCAGCACGCGATGGCCGTCCACTTCCGCGGCATCGAGGCGCGCGCGGCACAGGAGTCGCGCGGGGTGGAGTGAGCGGTGGGCCTGGCGGGTGTTTCTGCTACCAGATGATTATCGAGCTTCCCGAGCGATATATATGACGCATTTGAGTCACTATGGCCGGGTTGTCTGAGGTTGCTGACGGCATATCCAGTTTCCTGTCCCCACCTCATCCCTCACAGTTCGTCAGGAAAGGCACGGTGGGTTTGGTGCATGGGGCAGTCAAGACCAGGGGCGTCTCGTCGCTGGCACTCGGGGCTGTGAGCCTCGGCCTTACCTGGGGCCTCTGCGGCCCTGTTGCCGCACAGGCACAGTCAGCCGAAGGCCGGGCGCACGCTCGGGCCACCGCTTCACAGGCGGCGCGGATCGCCAAGGGGGCGGGGGTGAAAAGTAAACAGCACCGTCTTCGGGCGGCGGTCACGGGGACGGTGACCGCCGGTACCGGCGTGAACATCCGTCAGCAACCGACGACCGACTCGGCGAACCTGGGCTCGTTCCCGTTCGGGGCGAGCGTCAGCATCCTGTGCTGGGACGCGGGCGAGCCGGTGGACGGGAACACCGTCTGGTACCAACTGGCGGACCGTCCCGGCTGGGTGACCGCGCGTTGGGTCGCCGCGACCGGCGTGCCGTACTGCGGCTCGATCGCCGGCCCGACCGGACCAAACGGCGCGACTGGACCAAACGGCGCGACTGGTGCGACTGGTGCGACCGGCCAGAGCGGCGCCACGGGTGCGACGGGTCCGGCGGGTGCGAATGGCGTGACGGGTGCGACGGGTGCGGCCGGTTTGAACGGTGCCACGGGCGCGACCGGTGCGACCGGTCAGAGCGGTGCTACGGGTGCGACGGGTCCGACGGGTGCGGCCGGTTTGAATGGCGCCACGGGTGCGACGGGTGCGGCCGGTTTGAATGGCGCTACGGGTGCGACCGGTCCGGCGGGCGCGAGTGGTGCGACGGGCGCGACCGGTGCGACTGGCCAGAGCGGCGCTACGGGTGCGAATGGCGTGACGGGGCCGACGGGTGCGGCTGGTCTGAATGGCGCTACGGGTGCGACTGGCCCGGCGGGCGCGAGCGGTGCGGCGGGCGCGACCGGTGCGACGGGTGCGGCCGGTTTGAATGGCGCCACGGGTGCGACGGGTGCGACTGGTGCGGCCGGTTTGGACGGTGCTACGGGTGCGACCGGCGCCAACGGGACTGACGGTGCGACGGGTCCGACGGGTGCGGCTGGTCTGGACGGTGCTACGGGTGCGACTGGCCCGGCCGGTCCCACTGGCGCGACCGGAGCGAATGGCGACAACGGGACTGACGGTGCCACGGGTCCGACGGGTCCGGCCGGTGCTGACGGTGTGACGGGTCCGACGGGTGCCGACGGCGTCGCCGGTCCAACCGGTCCGAGTGGTCCGACGGGCCCCAGCGGTACCACGCAAACTCAGGCGCTGAACTCGCCCTTGAACCCCCAGACGATCCCCGCCGGCGGCACGATGACGCTTCAGGGAGGGGACTGCAGCACCCTCGGCTCCTTCCTGGCCGTCAGCGGCGGGGAGAGCCAGGTCTCGGGGTCGGGTGACGTACAGACGCTGACGAGCACTCCGGGTACCGCCTGGACCATCACCGTCCACAACCCCGGTGCCGACGCCGCGACCGTCAACGTCGTGTCGCTCTGTCAGCCGGTCTGATCCCGGACGCAAAGCACGACGGTCAGGAAACTGGTCGCCAGCGAAAATCGGGGCGGGGGGGCCCCCCCCCCCCCCGGGGGGCCGCGCCCCCCTTTTTGTGTGGGG
>NZ_JBSGBN010000166.1:0-19232 GCF_053601275.1 Streptomyces sp. NPDC004752
CGTCGGTCCTGCCTCCGGATTACCAGCGGATCATGTCCGTGCTGGAGTCGGAGGCAGGCCGGGAAGGCATGCGCTGTCAGCAGCTGGCCGCGGCCCTGGGCCTTCAGGCGGTCCCGGCGAAGGTCGAGGGGCTGCGGTCGAAGGCGAAACGCCTGGTGGAGCGGAGGTGGGCGCTCGAGGTGCGGCCGGGGGTGTTCACCCCGTCCGGGACGCCGGCCGACTGCAGGCGTCCGGTCGACGCCGGGCCAGGCGGCGGCTCATGAGCATGGTCATCGACCACAGCACCATGGCTTCGTGCATGGCGGGCAGCGTCTCGTAGTCACGCACCAGGCGGCGCGAGCGCATCAGCCGGCTCAGCGTTCTCTCCACCACCCACCTGCGCGGCAGCACCACGAACCCGGCGGTGGCGTCAGAGCGTTTGACGATCTCGAGGGTGAGGCAGAGTTTCTCGCGGGCCCAGTCGACCAGGCTGCCGGCATAGCCGTCGTCCGCCCACGCCAGGCGGATGGCGAAGTACATCGCGCGCAGCCTTTCGAGCAGGGGAACGGCGGCGTCGCGGTCCTGCACGCTCGCTGCGGTCACCGCGACGGCCAGGACCAGGCCGAGGCAGTCCACCACCAGGTGCCTCTTGCGTCCGCCCACCTTCTTCCCGCCGTCCCGCCCGGACGTCGAACGCGGGATGTTCGCCGCCGCCCGCAGCGACTGCGAGTCCACGATCGCCGCACTCGGATCCGCTGAGCGTCCTTCCCCCACACGCACGCGGTCGCGCAGCCGGTCGTGGAGCTCGGTCAGCAGGCCCTGGACCTGCCAGCGGCGGGCGAAGGCGTGCACCCGCTTGAACGGCGGGAAGTCCCTTGGCAGGTTCGCCCACTTCACACCGTTGTCGGCCACATAGCGCACAGCATCGACCATCTGCCGGTGGCAATAGCCCTCAGGCCGGCCGCCCCGCCCCTCCAGCCACGCGGGCACCGGCAGCGATTCCCGCACCACCTGCCACTCCGCCTCCGTCATGTCCGAGCCGTAGCACGGAACGCGGTCCGGCCAGTCCGCCGCGTTCCCGAACCGGTGCGCGAGGCAGTCACACGTCCGAGGAGACAAGTTGGACTCCACCGACGCGAGCGCGAAAGACTGCGGCAACAGGGCCTCCTGGGACTGCTCGGACGGGATCGCACCCCCGAACTACTCAAGAGGCCCTGCCTGCATGCGCCGCCCCTGCCGCGATCACCCGATCAGGACCCCTGTTCGACCAGACAAGCCCGTTGATCGGTAAGCGGAAGCCTTCTTAGGCGGACGTGCCGGTATTGAGAGGGCGATTCGCCGGTGTGTCTGCTGAAGACCCGGCTGAAGTAGAACGCGCTCCGGTATCCGCAACGTTCGGCGATCACTTGCAAAGTGTCATTTGTCTCGGCCAGGAGGTGTCGCGCCTTCCGCAACCGGACGCTGCGGAGGTAGGCGATCGGTGTGACGCCCTGTACAGCTCGGAAGCGCCTGGAGAGCTGCGCGGGACTGATCTCGAGTGCGGAGGCCAGATGGCCGAGTGATAGCTCCGGTGAGGCGAAGTGGGTCAGGATGTACGCAGTCGCCTGCCGCATCAACCCGTCTTCAGGCGAGCTGCGCTGACGGAGCATCATCAGGATGATGTCGGTGACGACATGAGCGGCGACGACATCGGCGTGCTTCTGGGCGGTTTCCAGCATCATGAGGTCGGTGTGGAGTCGGTCAAGGTCCTGTACACGTGAGCGGCCGATCGGCGGCTCCAGATCGGTGCTGAAGCGCGCGTGGAAGAAGGACGTCGGAGTCTGCATCTGGCGCCAGAGAGATCCTCCCGGCGGGCAGACGACGATGTCGTCGAGGTGTGCCACCTCTCGCCCGCCGTCGGAGACCGCGAAGGCGAAGGACCCCGTCCGCGGCACCAGCAGGCACCAGTTGTCGTACGTGTCGAGACTGCGTCCGAACTGATCCCGGGCTGGCGCGAGCAGGTAGCCATCCAGCGTCACCATGGCAAGAAAGTACATGTCTGTGACCGGAGTTGTCGTTCTTTGGCGGGCTCTCACTGCGCCAAAGTGGGTGGCTATGACGACAGCAGCCAATGTTTGTGTCTATGGAGGAACACCTGCGGGTTGTGCAGCCGCGGTGACGGCGCGTCAGGAGGGTGCGTCGGTGATTCTCATTGAACCAAGTCGCTGGCTCGGCGGCATGCTGAGTTCGGGCATCAAGCCCCGGCAGGACTGTCCCCTTCCTGCGGCGGCCGGCGGGTTGACGGGCGATGTGATCCTTGGGTTCGGCGACAACCCTCGCGACGTCATGCGCTCGTTCCACGAGTGGGTCGAGAGCGCAGGTGTCGAAGTGATCTTCGAACGCCGCGTCCGTTCGGTGAGCAGAGAAGGGAACCGCATTACCGCCATCCAGTTGGAGACGTCGCGGCCGGACCGGTGGGGGGTTCCGTTGCCGGCTTCGGAGTCTGCACCCGACGCTGTCATCAAGGCGTCGGTCTTCATCGACGCCTCGTACGAGGGCGATCTGATGGCATTGGCCGACGTTCCCTATCGCACGGGACGGGAATCGCGAGACTCCTTCGGCGAAGAGGTCGCCGGCGTACGAACGGTCACGAACTGGACGCCTATCGATCCGCACGTCGTTCCGGGCGACAGCGCGAGCGGACTGCTCCCCCTGCTCGATCGGGATCACGGCCTGCCCGTCGGAGCCGCCGACGATTACACACAGGCTTACAACTTCCGCTTCTATATCACGGCCGACCCCGAGCGCCGGACTGAGATCACTCCGCCCGATCACTACACCGCCGAAGACTTCGAGCTGGTCAGGCGGTACGTGGAATACCTGGGGCCGGACATCGAAGCCCTGCGAGGGATCTTTCCCGGGTGGCTCAACTCGGGGGAGTACAACTACCAGCGTGCGTCACTGATCACCAACGCTCCCCTCGGGGTGAGCCGTGAGTACCAGGACGGTGACTGGAATGTCCGATCACGAGTGTGGCGCCACCACATCGACTATCTCCGCGGTCTTCACCACTTCCTGTCGACGGATACGGCCGTGCCCGAGGAGTTCAGGACGGAGACGGCGCGGTACGGCCTGGACGCGAGCGTCTTCCCCGACACCGAGGGCTGGCCACCCCAGTTGTACGTACGGGTGGCGCGGCGGCTCGACGGGAGGTACACCCTGACACATGCGGACGTGCTCAACGAGACTGACCCCAGCGACAGTATCGGCCTCGCACTCTTCGGTGTGGACGTCTATCCGGCGCGCCGTATACCGCATCCTGATCCGGAGACCGGGCGACTTGGCGTGGCGACCGAGGGCGACATGTTCATCGGCGGGCATATGGGTACCGGCCGACCGTACCCGGTTTCCTACCGTGCTATCACCCCGCAGCAGTCCGACTGCGGCAACCTGCTGATACCGGTCAGCCTCTCGGCTACGCATATAGCGTATGCGGCCACTCGGATGGAACCCGTGTTCTGTGTTCTGGCCGAATCCGCTGCAGTTGCTGCGGTGCAGTCCTTGCGCGAACAGACCGACGTCCAGGACATCGAGGTCCCCAAGCTGCAAAACCGGATCGTCGAGCGCGGTCAGGCGGTCGCCTGGGTCGACTAGTACTCCAGTGAGGTTTCGTGATCAGGATGGTGTTGCCTTCCTGAGGGCCGAACGCCAGGTCGGATTCCCGCCAGCTTCCGGCGCTGGTGCCAGCAATGCTTAACGTCATGAACCGACTTGAAGGAAACGTGGCGTTGATCACGGGCGGCAGCCGGGGTATCGGTGCCGCTGTGGCGTTACGACTGGCCGAAGAAGGCGCCGACGTCGTCCTGACCTATGAGAACAGCGCGGAACGCGCCACCCAGGTGGTGGAGCAGATCAAGGCCAGAGGGCGCCGTGCACTGGCCATCCAGGCCGACAGCGCCATCCCTGAGGCGCTCACCGCCGCGGTGGACGAGGCCGCCGGGATGTTCGGCAGACTCGACATCCTGGTCAATAACGCCGGTGTCTTCCTCGTTGGCCCACTCGAAGACCTGGGGTCGGCGGAGATCGATCGCACCCTGGCGGTGAACGTCCGGGCGCCGTTCGCGGCGTCCCAGGCGGCCGTGCGTCACATGGGCCAAGGCGGCCGCATCATCAGTATCGGCAGCAATGTCGCCGAACGCGCGGTCTTCCCCGGACTGGCGCTGTACTCGATGAGCAAGACGGCTCTGGTCGGGATGACGAAGGGCCTGGCCCGAGAACTCGGTCCGCGGGGAGTCACCGTCAATCTGGTGCATCCCGGCCCCACCGACACGGATACCAACCCCGCTGACGGGCCGAACGCCGAGGCGATCGCCGGCTTCACGGCTGTGGGCCGCTATGCGGAAGCGGCCGAGATCGCGGCCACTGTCGCCCACCTGGCAAGTGCGGACGGCGCGTACATCACCGGAGCCTCGATCCATGTAGACGGCGGCTTCACCGCCTGACACTCGAGCTCGATTCCGAAACCACGCTGATGCCCACCCTGTAAGAGGACGGCCACCGCGTGATCATCGGGGGTTGTGTGGACTCCTGAAGATCGTGCGGTGGCCGCTGCCAAAACGTAGACCCTGCCCGCTGGCAGGGGATGTTCGACCAGGTCATGGCCCGGATCGCGGGCAGGTTCAGGCGGGTTGAGCCCCGGGCCGCGGCCCGCGCTTACCTGCTCGGGTTGTTGTCGGGCGTCGAACCAGCCACCCGCGCTCCGCCGGACGCCGGGCCTTCGAGCGCACCCCCTCGACCTTCGCCGACGTTGTCTCCAAGCCCAGCTGAACCGTGATCTCCCTGGCCTTCAGCGGCCCCTGGCCCGCCGGCTGCCGCTCGTCGATCACGCCCAGAATCCGCTGGTAGTCCGGCGCCAGCACCGTCACCGGCAGTCCTTCGCGCCAAGGCAGCACGACCGAGCCCGGCACCGGCGCGGGCGAGGACACGGTTTCCGCCTCTGCCCCGGTCACGGCGGTGGTCTCGGCAGCCGAGGCCGCCAGGGCCTCTACCAGCTCTTCCCGCGCGATCACCCGCCGGTCCAGCTCGATCTCCCCGGCCTCCAACACCCCAGCCAGCCGTGCGACTTCCTCCCTCACTCCTTCCAACCGCACCCGGGCCGCTGTCTCCCGCTCCTCCAGCATTCCCAGCACCGACGCCATCGCGCACCCCTCGATCACGGAGCCGAAACAAGACGCCGGAGGTCTCCCTCATTCCAAGCTAGACCATGCCTGACCAGCGAAAATAAAGCGATCATGTTCGGTTGAGATATGGCTTCGTAGGCCATCGCCCACAGGGTCAGCCAGGCGGCGTTGGCGTGGAAGTGTCCCGAGGGCAGGTGGGCGAAGGCTCCGCCTTTGCTGTCGGCGATGACCTGCTCGACGACGGCGTGGTGGCGGTGTTCCCGCTCCGCCTGGAGGGTCTGTGCGGGGTTGTCGGGGAAGAAGGGGTGGTAGCGCCAGACGGGGAACAGTTCGCCCTGCTCGCGGACGACCGGAGGTTTGGCCAGGTCGCGGACCCGGCGCACGATGAGGCGGGCCGTGACCTGCTCTGATTTCTTCCGGCCGGCGAAGGCGGTGTAGGCGGGTATCTTGGCGACTTCGGCGCCTGAGATGAGCTCCCCGGTCTCGGGGTCGAGCACTGCGTGGGCGTTGTAGAACTGGGAGTCCGCGCGCAGGATGCGCAGGCCGGTGCAGCCGCCCCGGCGGCGGTGGCCAGGGCTTCGCTGACGAGTTTCGGCGCCGCGGGAGCCGGCTGCCTTGCTGCGGCGCATCCGCACGGTGGCGATCATCGTGTGCCGTTCGGAAACTCATCGCTGCAGCTCACGCCGCATATCTGTACTCGTTGATCACGCTCCCAGCACTCGGGTGCGCAGGATGCGGTGAGCGATCGGTGCAGTCATGGGTGATGGGTGTTCCCGGGCGAGCGGGGGAGCTGACCTCGAGCCTGGTGCGGGCGATGACCGTTGTGGTGCTGGGCATAGGCGTCGAGGACCTGCCGGGCATGGGACTCGTTCCGTATCAGCGGGTGGTCGAGGACCTCGCGCTGCAAGGAGCCGATCACCCGCTCGCAGTGCGCGTTCATCCCGGGAGCCCGCGGCGCGGTCTTCACAACCTTGATGTCGTCGGGGCGCGAAGACCGTGTCGAAGGATTCGGTGTACCTCGCGTCCCGGTCGCGAAGCAGGAAACGTGGCGAGTCCACCCGCACGCCCAGCTCGAAGGCGAGGTTTCTTGCCTGCTGGACCGTCCAGGGCCCGGTGGGATGTGAAGTCACTCCCGCGGCGTGCAGCCGACGTGTGCCGTGCTCAGGGAAACACCAGCGCGTGCACTCGGCGCAGGTCGACCAGGTCGGTGTGGACGAAGTCGCAGGCGATGACGCTCGCGGCCTGCGCGGTCAGGAACTCATGTCGCGTCGGGCCGCCGCGGCGCGGGGCCGGATCGATGCCGGCAGACGTCAGGATCTCCCGGACCGTCGTCGAGCCCGCCGGATGCCCGAGGCGAATCGGTTCGTCCCGGATCCGACGGCAGCCCCAGCCCGGGTTTTCCGTGGCCGGCCGCGCCACCAGCGCCTTCACCGCACCCGCCGTCGACGGTCTCCCGGGCCTGGCCCGGCACGTGCTGCAGTCCCACTTCCCGGAGATCGGCCTGCGATGCCGCGCGAGCGACGTCCCGGGCGTCACCGGGAACACCTGCGCGCACCGGCGCCAGGGGAATCAGCGAGGACAGCGCCGCGAACCCGAACCACAGCCGGTCTGCCGGCTCGTACGCACCGGTCCCGCTAGTTGCCTGCGCAGCACCGCGTTCCCGTGCCGCAGTACCAACAGTTCCGCTTCCCTGGATGCGTCCCGCCGCAGCAGCAACGCCGGGACCGCGAGCAGTTTCCGAGCCACCTGGTACACCACAGAAACGATTACCCGGACAGGGTTCCAGCAGACCGTGATGGCGCGCCAGACCACCTCCGAACAGCAGCGATGAGTTTCCGAACCGCACACGGTTCAGCTGCGAACCGGCGCGAAGTTCTCTCTGTCCCATGTGCGCGCGGCAGGCTGACGCTCTCGCAGATGTGGTTTGTCGATCTTGCCCGTCGGGGTCTTGGGCAGTTGGTCAACGATGCAGACGTACCGGGGCACCTGGAATCGAGCCAGGACCGCGTCCGCGTGCGACCAGACCTGTTCGACGCTGAGACCCGAACCCGGTCGCGCGATGACGTACACCTTGACATCCTCCTCGGTGAGCTCACTGACGACGCCGACCGCAGCGCACTCGACAACGTCGGGATGCCGCTCGATCCCTTCTTCGACCTCGAGGGCGCTGATGTTCTCCCCACGGCGCCTGATCGTGTCGGTGTTGCGGCTCACGAAGAAGTAGTTGCCCTCCTCATCGCGTCGGAGGAGGTCACCTGTCTTGAACCAGTCCCCCTCGAACGAGGCTTCAGTCGCCTTGGTGTCCCGGAAGTACCCGTCGAAGATCACCCCCGTTCTCGGCCGGACCCACAGTTCCCCGGCGTTCCCGTCAGCGACAGGTTCGCCGTCGGCGCCGACCAACCGCACGTCGAACTCGGGAACGACGCGCCCGCAGGACCCGACCACCTTGGGTTGATCATGTCTCTGGGTGATGGGCAGAGACACCTCGGTGCTGCCGTAGAGCTCCAGTACCTCGAGTCCGAACCTGCGCTCGAAGTCAGCAGCCCACATGGGCACGGGCACTCCCCAGGCTAGCCTGGCCGGGTTGTCGGCGTCAGCGTCGGCGGACGGAGCCTTCTGCAGGATGGAAAGCGTAGCCCCCATGAAGTCGAAGACGGTCGCTCGTGTCTCTCGGATCTCGTTCCAGTATCCCGAAGCAGTGAAACGCCGCGAGATCGCCGCGGTTGCCCCCAACTGCAGCGCGGGGATCACCGTGAGCACGGTGGCGTCGGCGTGGAACAGCGGGAATGGACAGTAGAGGACGTCCTCGGCGGTGAAACCCATGTCGCGCAGCAGAATCGTCGACATGGACTGGAAGTAAGCGTGGGACAGCACGCACAGCTTGGACAGACCGGTGCTTCCCGAGGTGTACAGCATCGCGGACGTGGATCTCGGATCGACGTCGACAGCAGGTGTGATGACATCCGACATCAGCTCCGTGACATCCGCTGCGGTGCGGCCGGAGGCGGTGACTCGCCCGGGCAGTCGGACTGGATCGAACTCCGGGGATATACCGAGCTTGTCCACGAGGTCGTCGTCGCACAGGAGGATCGTCGGCTCGGCAAGCCCGATCGTCCGGTTCAGCGCATCCCCCTTCCATCCTGTGTTGGTCGGCACCCACACCGCCCCAAGCCAGTTGGTCGCGAACCACGTCAGTACACAGGCCTTCGAGTTGTTCATCACCACGCTGACGCGGTCACCGGCTGACACGCCACGCAGTCGCAGCCCAGCAGCCAATCGCGCTACTTGATCAGCAAAGGCCGAAAAGCTGGTGTCCTCTCCATCGATGCGCAAGAACGGATGATCTCCTCGGCGGGCTGCGACATCGGTCAGGGCATGATTCAGAGTCCACGCCCCGGAGCCGACCCGGTACGCCGTTCCGGTCGATGTGTTCGAATCCAACTCTTCCTCCGTTCCAACGTTGGTATCTCTGCCGCTCATGCGGCTCATGCGGCTACGACTCGGAGACGAAGTCCCGTACGACCTCGACCAGCCGATCGATGTCATGGGATGTGTTCCAAACCCCGAGCGAAGCTCTGAGTCGACCCGGACCGGGCAGGGAGCGAATGATGACACCCTGCTTTTCGGCGAACCTGACGAACTCGTCCGCGTCTCCGCGGATGGAGAAGGACACGAGCGGACTGTCGTGCCAACCCACGTCGCACCCGAGCTGCTCGAGTCTGGAACGGCACTCGTCTGCCAAGCGCTGGGAACGCTTGAGATCGTCGACGGAGAAGTGGGAGAGCGCGTCGAGCATTCCGGTGATCGTCGAGCCCGCGAGCCAGCACCAGTCGTGATCGCGCGCTGAGCCGACGCGACCGGCCCCGAAACCGTCGCCCATGAACCGGACACTCGAGGGTGCGGCCACCGGAAGCTGCGTGGGATGGCGTATGAAGAGGGCACCCACTTGCTCGGGGCCGCACAACCACTTCTGTCCGGAGATCGTGTAGTAGTCCGCGCCCTCCGGATCGCATGCTACGGCGCCGACAGACTGTGCGCCGTCGACCAGGAGCGGTACCTCCAGCCGAGAACCCAGATCAGCGATCGGAAGCACCTGACCGGTTGTGTACCCCACGTGCGACACGACCACCAAACGCGTGTTCGCGGTGACCGCAGCGGAGACCTGCTGGACAACCACGCTGTCCGGCACGCCGTTGACCGGCACTCGAACCACCTGGGCGGGGCATTGGTCGAGCAGATCCTGGACGGACGTGTGCTCGATGTCGGTGGTGACCACGGCGTCGTCAGCGCTGAGACCAAGACCCCCGAGCACGATGCGGATGCCGTCGGTGGTTGAGGATGAGAGCGCGATCTGATCTCCGGACACTCCGAGGACGGCGGCGAAGGCGTTACGCAGTCGCTCTCGCTCGGCCTCCAACGCGCACAGCTCGCTGTCGCTGCCGCGGCCGACGAGCGCCGACCGGCGCAGCTCCGCGACCATTGCCGCGACAGTCGACTGGCGGAGGGGGCCCAGCGTGCCGGCGTTCAGGTAGGCCGGTCCTCGACCTCCGGGAGGTGTCTCGGCCTCAGGCCCTCCCTGAGCATTCAGCTGCCCGCTCACCTCATGCCACGCATCCGGTCCGCGATCCGGTCAGCGAACGCACCGCCGACAAGCGCCAGGAATCCGATGGACACGCCCGGGGACAGCGCCAACCACCATGCCTGGGACATGTGGCTACGACCGTCCGCCACCATGGCACCCCACTCGGGTGTCGGTTGCTGGACACCGAGACCGAAGAACCCGACCGCTGCACTGGCGAGAATCGCGAGAATGAAGTCACTCAAGGCGAAGACCGTTGCCACCGGCAGAACGTTGGGGATCACGTGCCGTCGCAGGATCCACGGCGTGGTCCGCCCGAGGCCTCGTGCTGCCAGGACGAACTCGCGCTGCCGCAATGCCTTGGACTCATTGCGGGCGATGCGCCCGTACCCCACCCACCCTACGGCGATGAAGGACACGATGAGGCTCTCGAGCCCAGGGCCCAATGCTGCGAGGATCGCGATCGCGAGGACGATGAACGGGAACGCTGCGACGATGTCCATGATCCGGCTGATGACTTCATCGACCCAACCACCGCACCATCCGGCCACCACGCCGACGACTATGCCGATGACGGCTCCGCCGAGCACTGCGCCCATGCCGATCGCGATGTCCACTGGCGCTGCGGCGGCCACCCTGACCAGCACGTCGCGTCCCAGCTGATCGGTTCCGAGAGGATGCCCGAGACTGGGAGCGAGCAGAGCATGATCGGGATCGATCGCGACCGCCGCGTTCCGCAGCGTGAGCCAGAGCACCGGCGCTGCGGCCAGGACGAGGACGAGCAGGGTTCCGGACGGCCCCAGGGCACGCACGACCGCGGCGAGCCGCGCCAGCGCGTTCCGAGTGCCGGCCGAGGCTGTGCCTCGAGGGTGTTCAGTGGGCATGTGTGAACCTCACGCGAGGATCGATCGAGGAGATGACGATGTCCGCGGCCAGGTTGCCCAGCACAACAGCAACGGCGAGAACCAGCGCGACCCCCTGGACGACGGCGTAGTCTCGCGTGGCGACTGCTTGGACCAGCAGCGAACCCACACCTGCCAGACCGAACACGTTCTCGACCACGACGGTGCCACTGATGATCCAGCCGAGGTTGATAACGGTGACCGTGACCAGTGGCCTTGCTACGTTTCGTCCGACGAAGACACGAGCGATCGTGGCGCGAGAGAGCCCGAGCCCTCTGGCGAGGCTCACGTAGTCAGTCCGGGTTACCTCCACCAGAGAGCTGCGCAGAGTCCGACCGATGACCGGGATGGCACCGGCCGCGAGGGTGAGAGCCGGCAGGGCGAGATGCGGCAGCGACCACCACGCCGCACCCGCTCCTGATGTCGGCAGCCACCGTAGGCGCACAGCAAAGACAAGGATCAGGATGGTTCCGAGCCAGAAGTTGGGAACGCTCAACAGGACGCTGAAGACGCCACGCACTCCACGGTCGGCCCAGCGTCCCCTGGCTGCGGCTGCGATACCGGCGAGGACCGATGCCGCGAGCACTCCGAAGATCAGACCCAGGAACATAAGAGCGATGGTGACCGGCAACCGCTGGTCGATGATGTCCAGCACCGGTTCGCGGTAGAAGATCGACCGACCGACGTCCAGATGGGCCAGCGACTCGAGATAGTGAACCAACTGCGTCCACAACGGCCCATTGAGACCGTGGCTCTCACGAAAGGCACTGAGTTGCTCGTCGGTCGCGGTGTTGCCCAGCGCGACGATGGCCGGGTCCCCGGGAACGAGCCGGAGCATGAGAAACGATGCGACGGCGACGCCCAGCAAGACAGGGACGGACTGTAGCAGTCGCGCGAGCACGTAGCGCCCCATCCGTCTCACATCCTTCCTTCGTTCTCGGTGCCCACCGGGTGGACGGCGGCTTCCCACAACTGGCGTGTGTAGTCGGCGTTCGCATTCGGAATGTCGCTCGGGTACCTCAGTCGATCGACGACTTCGCCGTTGAGCAACACGGTGACCTCCGATGCGACACGAGACACAAGCGCCAGGTCATGACTCACAAACAGGAGCGCTGTCCCGAACGTGCGGCAGTTGTCCAGGAGAAGGTTGACGACCTGGGCCTGGATCGAGACATCGAGAGCGCTCACCGCCTCATCCGCCACGATGACGCTGGGCTCGGCCAACAGCGCCCGAGCCACGTTGATTCGTTGGAGCTGGCCGCCGGAAAAAGCTTGCGGATACCGATGCAGGGCAGCTTGGTCAAGCCCGACGTTCTCCATCGCCCTGGTCAGGTGTTCTTCCAGCATGTGGGCCGAACGGAAGCGTCTTCCATGAAGCGCCTCCTTCAGCGACTGCGCGATCCGCATGCGCGGATCGAAAGCTGACCAGGGGTCCTGGAAGACCATCTGGATCGTACGGCGGGTCTTGCGTGCTGGCAGGTCCCGCGTGGTGAAGAACTCGCCGTTCAACCGGATCACGCCGTGGTCGAACGGTCCCAGGAAGCACAGGCAGCGCGAAAGGGTCGACTTCCCGGACCCGCTCTCACCAACGAGCCCGTGCACCTGTCCGGCTCGAAGAGTGAGTGAGACTCCCTGCAGCACAGGCGTCTCGGCGCCTGGGAAGCGCTTCGTCAGGTCCTGCGCTTCGAGCACCGGGCGATCCTCAGATACCGTGGCCACTCAGGCACCTCGGCGTGAGGAGATCGTGCCGGCGAGGCGGCAGCGCACCCACCGTTCATGCTTCCGTGTCAGCTCGACCGGCGATTCGGTGCACGCGCGCTCGGCGAAATCGCATCGGGAGGCGAAGAGACAGCCATTCTGGCGAGCGCCGGGCGGCGGCACAGATCCGCGAATGGACCGCAGCCGACCGCTTCCGTGCCGTGCATCGCAGGCGAGCAGCGCACGAGTGTAGGGATGGACGGGGTCGTCGAGAACGCTCCGAGCGGGCCCCGTCTCGACGATCTGCCCGGCGTACATCACGCCGATGTGATCACACATCGCGCCGATCACGCTGATGTCGTGGGACACCATCAGCAGACTCATGCCTTCCTCGCGTACCACGTTCCGTAGCAGGCCGAGCACGCCCCGCTGCACCAGGGCGTCCAACGCGGTCGTTGGCTCGTCCGCGATCAGGACGCGTGGTCTGCACGCCAGAGCCAGTGCGATTCCCAGCCGTTGCCGCATGCCACCGCTGAGCTGGTGAGGGTAGCTGCCAAAGGCCCGGACGGGATCGCGAAACCCCACCCGCTCGAGGAGACCGAGCGCCTCGGCCCTTGCCGTACGACGTGAGACAGGATGCTGAGCGCGCACGGTGAGCATCAGCGCGCGACCTGCGCGTGACGTGGGACTCAGTGCACCATGATGGTTCTGGTAGATCATCGCGGCACACTGCCCCACCGTCCCGGAGTCAGAACCACCGGCCGGGCTGAAACTGATCGAGCCTGCGGCCATGCGCACGCCAGGCGGCGTCATGCCCATGATCGCCCTGCAGACCAGGCTCTTCCCCGACCCGCTTTCGCCGACAAGGCCGAAGGTCGCTCCGCATGGGACGTCCAGGGAGAGTCGCTGGATCAGTTCGTGACCCATGCCGTCGGTCAGCTGCAGGCCGTCGACGGTGAGCTGGACCCCTTGTTGCACGCGATCACGCGGAGAGAGGGAGGAGCGGGTCGCCGCGATCATGCCTGGAAGTCCCTCACGTCCAGCAGGTCGTGGGACATCGTGTGCAGGATCTCGCACCCGTCGCGCGTGACAACGACCGTGTCCTCGATCTGGATCGACCCGATGTCGGACCCGTAGAACGGCACCTCCACCGCCAGGACCATGCCCTCTTCGAATCTCGCGACCTCGCCCGCAGCGATGAAGGGCGGTTCCTCCGGGAAGGGGTCCACGCCGACCGAGTGACCGAAGTGGCCCCGGCTGAAGCCCGGCAGGCCATGAGCCTGAATGTACTCTTCGGTGTCGGCGAACACCTTGGCCATCGGAACGCCCGGCCGGATGGCGTCGATCGCACGCGCGTGCGCTGTCTGCAGCAGGCGATACACCTCGGCGAACTCAGCGGAGCACCTTCCCAAGGTGAAGCTACGCCCCCCATCGCAGTTGTAGCCCTCCGCCAGCACCCCGGCGTCCAGCTTCAGCGTCGCCCAACCCTCAGCCCGGTTCACGAAGTGATCGGAGAGGATCCATGCTCCGTCCAGGGTGACGCTTGTCTTTGCAGCCTCGGCATGGGCGCCGGCCTTGAAGATCCGTTCGATGTCATGGATCGACATGCCGTGGTCCCAGCTCGCCAGGATCGCGTTCATGCCCGCTTCCGACAGTCTCACCGCGTCCCGAATCCGCCCGACTTCTTCGGCACACTTGACCCTGCGCGCGGCGTAGACCAGCTCATGAGAGTCGACGAACTCGGCCTGGGGGCAAAGCGCCCGGAGCCGCCGGCTCAGCTCTTCGGGGTTGAGCCTGGCGTCGATGGCAATCCTGCCCGTCGTCACCCCGGCATCACTGAGGGCGGCAGCCACCAGGGCGTCTCGGTCGTCAGCAGACCACTGGACCGGCCGCGTCTGCTTCTCAGCGCGTTCGGCCTTGAGCTCAGCGAGTGACCGAATCTCGACCCAGCTGCGGTACGACCGGACCTCACCGTGGACGAGATGCGCCTCGATCCGACCTGCGCGGAAGTCGTTCGAGACGACGATCATCTCTGCGGACTCATCGGCAGGCAGGATGGCGACGAGCAAACCGGCGATCTTCGCGTCCGGAAGCGCGTCGGACACCTTGTAGTCCAAGAGGTAACGCAGCGACGCGTCTCCTGTGCAGACATACGCGTCGACGTCGCGCTTGCGCATCTCCTCTCGCAGCCGTGCCGCCGCGTGCTCTTGAAGCTTGACCGTCATCGTGCGACCCTCACGTGCTGGAAGTTGTAGTTGCCGAGCGCGTCGGGCGCGAAGCCCGAGATACCTGCTCCGACCGCGTAGAGATCCGGCCTGTCCACGATGGGGACGAAGACGCAGTCCTGCGCAGCCCTGGTCTGGATCTGCGCGTAGACCTCGGCACGCCCCTTCTCGTCCTGGTCCGCGGCCGCCTTGTCGACCAGCCGATCCATAGCGGCGTCCGTGTAACCGGTGTAGAACGCGCCCTTGCCGGAGTCGGAGTGGAGCACGAATCCGGCCAGCTCACTGGGATCAAAAGTGTCGTTGATCCAGGGCACCGTCATGGCATCGTAGTCACCCGACGAGCGCAGGGATCGCTGGGTGGTTGCCTCCACCGACTCCACCTTGAGCTTCACACCGATGCTGTTCAGGTCGCTTCGCCAGATCTGCAGCGCGTCACGCAGACCGGCGACCTCGTCCGTCGTCGTCACCGTCAACGAGAGGGACTTCGAGCCCAGAGCCGTCTGAAGCCGCTTGCGCGCGGCGTCGAGATCAAATGGCGGCATGTCGGCGCTCACGTCGGCGTGGTCGTGTGTCGAGGCAGGGAAGATCGACGTCGATGGCTCGGCAACTCCACTGAACGCGGTCTTCGCCATCGCCTTCCGATCGATTGCCCCTGCGAGCGCACAGCGCACGTCGCGGTTGTCGAGCCCGCGGTGCTTCACGTTGAACTGGACCCACGAGTTCGCGGCACCAGGCACGGAGACGACCTTGAAGGCGCCGGCGGACAGTTCCTTCACTTGGCTCGGCGGGACAGCCTCGGCGATGTCAAGGGAACCTGCTTGGAGTTGCTGAAGACGGCTGGTGTCGTCTGCCGTGACCGAGAAGTCGATCTCCCTGGGCCCGCTCCCGGCACCGGCGCCCCCGTACCCGTCGTTCCTCTTGAGCACCAGTGAAGAGCCGCGAGACCAGTCCGCGACGTAGTACGGTCCCGAGCTCACAGGCTCATGGAAGAACGCGTCAGCGCCCTTTGCCTTGAATGCGGCCTCGGAGTAGACACTTCCGGCGAAGGTCGACAGAGCCGTCAGCAACGGCGGGTACGGCTTGGACAGCGAGATCCGCACCGTGCCGTCGTTGGCAGTTCCAATGTCCTTGACCGGGCCCAGGAGGAAGGACCAGCTGCTGTGCTTGGACAGAACCCGCTTGAGGGAGAACACAACATCTTCGGCCGTCACCGGCTTGCCGTCGGAGAACTTGCTCTTGCGCAGAGTGAAGGTGTACTCACGACCGTCGGGCGTGACGGACCAGGCACTGGCGAGCTCCGGCTGGATCTTTCCGTCGGCGTAGGAGACCAGGGTGCTGTACACGGCCGTCTGGGTCCGAGCCGACCACTGGTCGCCCACTGCGATCGGGTCGAAGGTAGTCACGTCCGCCGGCCTGCCGACGTGCACCGGCGCACTCGAGTCGCTTGAGCCCGGCTTGGTGGATCCATCACCACATGCCGCCACCCCGCCCCCCAACATCAGGGCCAAGGCGACGCGACCACTCGCCCGCGCAAGCCGCCGTCGTCTTCTCAGGGTCGTATCAGGCAATGGAGTTTCCTTCCTCATGTGTTGCGAGCCCGACCATGGCGAACTCGGCTATTTGATCGGCCACAGCATCGGCGGTGAGTTCACCGTCGGCCCGGAACCAGATGTGCACCGAGGTGCAGACAGCGATGACCGAACGGGTCATGACCCGGGGATCGACCTCGCGAAGACCGCCTTCGGCGATTCCACGGACGATCAGGCCGCGGATCTTCGATTCGTAGGAGTCACGCCGAGCGATGATCCGCCCCGCCGAATCCGTCGAAAGCGCACGGAGCTCCGAATCTGCGATCAGCACCTGGAGGCGGTTGCTGGCGTGGAAGCGCACGTGCTCGCGCAGCGCGAGCCGGAGCTTCTCCAGGGCTGTCCCGCCGTCGCGTAGTGCCGCCTCGACCGCGGCGTCCAGCGCCACGAGCGTCTGCTCCATGATGCTGACGAGGAGTGTCTCCTTGTCGTCGAAGTGGGTGTAGATGGCCGCGGAGGTGATGTTCGCGGCAGCAGCGATATCGCGCATGGTCGTGCCGTGGAAGCCGTTCTGTGCGAAGAGCGCGATGGCGGCTTCACGGATCGCCGTACCAGTTTGCTGCCGCATCCGCTCGCGGATCCGGAGCGGGCGCACCGCACCCTCACCCTGATCAGGAAGGGCCACATCGAATCCGCTCGGATCACTGCTGCCGGCACTGCGTGTGGGCATGCTGAAACTCCTCAGAGAGGTGGCGGAATCAGGGTGCGCGTGTACTCGAGCTCGGCCTTCAGTGCCGCGTCGAGTTGGTCCTTGACGACTTCGCGCAGTAGTCGCCGCGCGGCACCGAGGGCCTCCGGCGGTTGGGCACAAAGCCGGTCGGCGATCTCCGCGACACGAGAATCGAGGTTTGTCGCCGACACGACCTCATCGACCAAGCCGATGCGAAGGGCTTCCGCCGCACCGACACGATCCCCGAGAAGCACCATCCGCCTGGCCCGCCCCGCGCCGACCAGGTGCGGGAGCAGCAGCGACGACCCGTTCGTCATCGAAACGCCGAGCCCGACCTCGGGCATCCAAGCCTTCATCCGGTCACTTGCCACTCGGAGGTCGCAGGCGAGCACCAGTTCGAGCCCGCCGCCGACCGCATACCCGTCCATGGCTGCGATCACCGGCTTGTCGCTGTTGAAGATGAGCGATGTGGCGGCCTGGAGGGCGTCGATGAGGGAGGCATAGCTATCGGCGTCGGCGACAGCCGCTTCCTTGAGGTTCAGGCCCGAACAGAAGGTCTCGTTCTCGCCGGCAATGACGATGCACCTGCAACGAGGATCGGCGGTTGCCGCTTGCAGTGTGCTCTGGAACACCTCGGCGACCTGCTGGCTGATCGCGTTGCGCGTCCTGGGATCATCGAAGCGGATCCAGGTGGTCGCGCCACTCTTGACAACACGAACACCGGGCTCACTCATCGGACGCCCCCAGCTCCCCGCCCAGCGGCTGCCACTGCGGAGCGCGTCCCTCAAGAAACGCTTGGCTCCCTTCGATGGCGTCGGGTTGCATCGCATTGATGCCCACGGTCTCCGCAGCGATTCGCCAAGCGGACTCGATGGGCAAGGAGTGCTGTCGGTAGAACGCACGCTTGCCCAACTGAATGGCAGCAGGGCTGTTGGCCGAGATGCGTCGCACGATGTCGGCGACGCAGACATCCAGCCCCTCTGGCTCGACGACCCGGTTCACCATCCCGAGCTGGTATGCGCGGGCGGCTCCGATCGCGTCCCCCAGACACAGCATCTCGAAGGCCGGATGAGGAGGGATGCTACGGCTCAGCGGAACCATCGGCGTCGAGCACCACATTCCCTTCGCGACTCCCGGCGTCGAGAAGGTCGCCCGCGTCGACGCGACGATGATGTCGCAGCTGAGGAGCAACTCCAGACCAGCCGCTGCAGCAAGCCCGTCGATGACCCCGATGATCGGTTGCGGCAGCTCATGCATCAGGTCGATCAGATTGATCGTTACGAACTCGAACGCCTCGTGCTCCTCCCGCGTCGAGTTCTTGCTGCTGTCCGCGAAGTCGTGCCCCGCTGAAAAGACCGTGCCAGCGGCCGACAACACAACCACCCGCACAGTCGGGTCCTGCGCAGCATCCTCCAGTTTCTGGCGGAGTTCAGCCTGCAACTGGAGTGAAAGGGCGTTCCGCTTCGCGACACGCACCAGCGTGAGGGACAGTACGCCGTCCTTCTCAGCTGCCATCACAGTCTCGGTCACAACATTCCTTACTAACCATTCGTTCGCTGATCGGTCGCTTAGTAAGCCAGGGCGACGCTCAGACGAGTCAAAGGCCATGGATGCGATAGATCCCCCGTGCGCCCACGGCGCCTCTGCAGGGATGCCCGTGCTGACGCTGAGCTCAGTGACAAGCGGCGAAGCCGCGACACCGGTCAGCGTGACGTTGCCGAACGTCGGACGCCGGGATCATGAGCACAGTAGTACCACTATCCCTACTGAATTAATAGGGATAGTGGCAGGGCCCACAACTTCGATCACCATCGTCCTGCGAGCGGCGGCCGGTATGGCGCGGGGTGGCTCGTGGCCGCGAGCCTGGCGTCGGCCGGACTCGCCACCGCCGTGCGGACGGCCGAGGCGGCGTGCCCGGGGCCTTGCCTTGCCCGGGCCCCTCGGCCGCGCCGCCCGGCTGCTCCCCTCCGTGGACGGACGGATGACGGGCGGGATCCGGAATGGGCCGGTCACCGCCCGACTGTGCGGAGATCGCATCGTGTGTCCGCAACGTGAACGCTGCTGGGACGTCTTGACCCGCACTTCGGTTGTCTGGTGAGGTGCATTCCATGAACGCGCAGCTCAACCTCACCCGACGGCGCCATATCGACCTGGCGCACGTTGCCAGCGCGTTCTGTTGTCGCTGACTCGAACCGTGGCTCCGGCAACGACCGGTGCGCGCCCCGGGCGCGGACGCGGTTCCGCCGTCGTAAGCCCTTGACACCGCCACCCGACACCGTGCCCGTCGGCCCCTGACGCGCTCGGTGCCTTCTCCTGCGCCGCAGTGAGAAGTCGTCGGGCTTGGCCCCCGCGGTGCCCGGGGGCCCCCCCCCCCCCCCCCCCCCCCCCCCCCCCGGGGGCCCCCCCCCCCGCCCGGGGGGCGGGCCGCCCCCCC
>NZ_JBSGBN010000167.1:0-19193 GCF_053601275.1 Streptomyces sp. NPDC004752
GCCCTCGGCGATCACCGGGACGAGCGGACTCCGCCCCCGGGTCCGGGGCGGGCCGTGAGGCCGTGGAAGCCAGTGATTCCCTGGCCGTTGGCGGCATCACGGCCCCCGTCGGGGCATCGGGATCCGGTGTCCGGTCACTCCCCGTCGTCCCCGGTTCGGAGTAACCCGGCGAGAGATCATCGTCCCGTCGGGTGAACCTGGTTGCACCACCTTCTCACCGGTGGGCGAAGACCCCCGGACGGCGAAAGCAGGGACGGCTCATGGCGACTTTGTGCAGACCCTCGGTGTCCGTACCAGAGAACGTGATCACGATGGAGCAGACGCTGGAGCTGGCGCGTGAACGTCACGCGGACCATCCGCAGCTCCCGCTGGCCCTCCGACTGATCGAGAACACGGGCGTACGCACCCGGCACATCGTGCAGCCCATCGAGGAGACCCTGAAGCACCCCGGTTTCGAGGAACGCAACAAGCTCTACGAGGCGGAGGCGAAGGCCCGGGTGCCCGCGGTGATCCAGCGGGCGCTCGACGACGCCGAACTCCTGACCTCTGACATCGATGTCATCCTCTACGTGTCGTGCACGGGCTTCATGATGCCGTCGCTGACCGCGTGGCTGATCAACGAGATGGACTTCCCGAGCACCACCCGGCAGCTGCCGATCGCCCAGCTGGGCTGCGCGGCCGGCGGCGCGGCCATCAACCGGGCCCACGACTTCTGCACGGCCTACCCCGACGCCAACGCGCTCATCGTGGCCTGTGAGTTCTGCTCGCTGTGCTACCAGCCCACCGACATCGGTGTCGGCTCGCTGCTCTCCAACGGCCTGTTCGGCGACGGCATCGCCGCGGCCGTGGTGCGCGGTCAGGGCGGCACCGGCGTGCAGCTGGAACGCAACGGGTCCTATCTGATCCCGAAGACCGAGGACTGGATCGCCTACGACGTCCGTGCGACGGGCTTCCACTTCCTGCTGGACAAGCGGGTGCCCACCACGATGGAGCCGCTCGCCCCGGCGCTCCACGACCTCGCGGGCACCCATGGCTGGAACGCGTCCGCACTGGACTTCTACGTCATCCACGCGGGCGGGCCCCGAATTCTCGACGACCTCAGCAAGTTCCTGAAGGTCGAGCCGCACGCGTTCCGGTTCAGCCGGTCCACGCTGACCGAGTACGGCAACATCGCCAGTGCCGTGGTGCTGGACGCGCTGCGCCGGCTCTTCGACGAGGGCGGCGCCGAGGACGGTGCGCGCGGGCTGCTCGCCGGCTTCGGGCCCGGCATCACCGCCGAGATGACCGTGGGCAGCTGGGTGCGGAGGGACTGAGCGACGCCATGACGGAAGAGACACTCGCCGGGGCCGCGCCGACGGTGCGGAGCTGGCCGGCGCCCGAGCTGACCGGGGTCGACTTCGACCCGGTGCTCAGCGAGCTGATGCGGGAGGGCCCGGTCAGCCGGATCCGACTGCCGGACGGCGAGGGCTGGGCCTGGCTGGTCACCCGGTACGAGGACGTGCGAGCGGTGGCCGACGACCCCCGGTTCGGCCGCGAGGCGGTCATGGACCAGCAGGTCACCCGGCTGGCCCCGCACTTCATCCCGCCCCGCGGCGCGGTCGGCTTCCTCGACCCGCCCGACCACACCCGGCTGCGCCGCTCGGTCGCCGCCGCGTTCACCGCGAAGGGCGTGGAGCGGGTCCGCGACAAGGCCCGCGCCCTGCTGGACGAGCTGGTCGACGGGCTGCTGCGGACCGGCCCGCCGGCCGATCTGACCGCCACGGTCCTCGGCCCGTTCCCCCTCGCCGTGATCTGCGAACTGATGGGCGTTCCGGTCGCGGACCGGCAGGACATGCACACCTGGACGCAGCAGATCCTGTCCTCCGCGCACGGCAAGCGGGTCAGCGAGCAGGCCAGGGACGAGATGTACGGATACTTCGCGGATCTCATCGGGGTGCGCCTGGACAGTACGGCCGAGGATGTCGCCTCGCTGCTCGGCGGCGCCGTGGGCCGCGGCGAGGTGACGCTGGAGGAGGCGGTCGGGCTGGCCGTCCTCCTGCAGATCGGCGGCGAGGCGGTCACCAACAACAGCGGGCAGCTGCTCTACCTCCTGATGACCCGCCCCGATCTGGTCGAACGGCTGCGCACCGAGCCGGAGATCAGGCCCCGGGCCATCGACGAGCTGCTGCGGTACATCCCGCACCGCAACGCGGTCGGGCTGTCCCGGATCGCCCTCGCGGACGTCGAGATCGGCGGCGTGCGGATCCGGGCCGGCGACCCGGTCTATGTGTCGTACCTGGCCGCCAACCGTGACCCGGAGGTCTTCCCCGACCCGGAGACCATCGACTTCGACCGCAGCCCCAACCCGCATCTGGCGTTCGGCTTCGGCCCGCACTACTGCCCCGGCGGCATGCTGGCCCGGCTGGAGTCGGAGCTCCTGGTGGACGCCCTGCTGGACCGGGTGCCGGGGATGCGGCTCGCGGTGCCGCCGGACGAGGTTCCGTTCCGGAAGGGCGCGTTGATCCGCGGGCCCGAGACTCTGCCCGTGACGTGGTGAGGTGACGATGAGCGCGACGGAGGGGCTGCTCGTACCACCGGGGCACGGGCGCATCGTGCAGGCGCCGGCCCAGCGTGTGACGTTCAAGGTGACCGGCACGCACTCGCGGACGTCCTCCACCTTCGAGGTGGAGGTCCCGCCCGGGTTCGACGTGGGCGCCCATGTGCACACGCGCAGCGAGGAGTTGTTCTACGTGCTGGAGGGCGAGCTGGACGTACTGGCCTTTGAACCGCGTGTCCGTACGCCCGACAACTGGCGCAGGTGGGAGTCGCCGACCGGCAACAAGGTGGTGCGGGCGACGCCCGGCACCCTCATCGTGGTGCCGCCCGGCTGCCCGCACGCCTTCGCCAATCCGACGGACTCCCCCGCGAAGATGTTCTTCCAGGCGTCTCCCCCGCCCGATCACGAGCGGTACTTCGAGGAGTTGCTGGAGATCCTGGGCGACGGGGGTCCGCCGGACCACGACGCTATCGAGGCGCTGCGCAAGCGCTACGACATCCAACAGCTGACCCCGCTACGACACGACTGACCGTGAGGATCGCCATGGCATCGCTCGGGGGGCCGACCCCCCGGGCCGCCGGCGTCGCCCACGGACCCCGCCGGGAACCCGCCGCGCCCCGCGCGGGACGGCCCGTCCCCGGGCGGGGTCCGTCGGGGGTGGCACCGCACGCGGGACTGCGGGGCCCGGCCATCACCGGACGCGCGGCAACCGCCCGGGTGCGCCGTGACAACAGGCATGCACGGTCACCACGCCGACGAGATCACCCACGTGCGCGCGCTGCGAGGACGCCCCGCGACCCGAGATCACGCAGCACCCGGCACGCTGCCACCGGCCCACCAGGCCCACCCGGCCCAAGACACACACGGGACACCACGACGCCCCTGCGGACTGCCACCGCCGCCATCACCCCGAGCCACCGGACAGCCGGATCACGCCCGGTCACCGTGCCGACGAGATCGCCTGGGTGCACGCGGTACGCGGACGGCCCCCGACCCCCGGTCGCGCACCCCGCGGGGCGCTGCCCGCGCCATCCGGCCCGAGGCACACGCGGGACGCCGTGGCGCCCTGTGCCGTCAGCGGATCGGTAGGCCCGACAGGGTGCGGGCTATCACCAGGCGCTGGATCTCGCTGGTGCCTTCGAAGATCGTGTAGATGGCGGCGTCCCTGTGCATCCGCTCCACCGGGTACTCGCGGGTGTATCCGTTGCCGCCCAGGATCTGGATCGCCTGGGCGGTGACCTGCTTCGCGGTCTCGCTGGCGAACAGCTTGGACATCGAGCCCTCGGCCGCGGTGAACGGCCTGCCGCCCACGGCCATCCAGGACGCCCGCCACACCAGCAGCCGGGCCGCGTCGATCTGGGTGCGCATGTCCGCGAGCTGGAAGGCGACCCCCTGGTTGTCGATGATCGGCCGGCCGAACTGCTCCCGCGTCCTGGCGTAGTCGAGGGCCACCTCGTAGGCGGCCCGGGCGGTGCCCACGGCCATCGCGCCGACCGCAGGGCGGGACGCCTCGAACGTGGCCATCGCCGCGTTCTTCACCCGCTCGCCGCCCGTCCGGGCCCGCTCCCGGGCCCGGGCCAGCCGCTGGTCCAGCTTCTCCTTGCCGCCGAGCAGGCACGCGCCGGGCACCCGGACGTCGTCCAGGACGACCTCGGCGGTGTGCGAGGCGCGGATGCCGTGCTTCTTGAACTTCTGTCCCTGGGTGAGCCCCCGGGTGCCGGGCGGGACGATGAACGAGGCATGCCCCTTGGAGCCCAGCTCCGGGTCGGCCTGGGCCACCACGACATGGACGTTCGCGATGCCGCCGTTCGTCGCCCAGGTCTTCGTGCCGTTGAGCACCCACTCGTCCTTGGCCTCGTCGTACACGGCACGGGTACGCATCGAGGCCACATCGGAGCCGGCGTCGGGCTCGGAGGAGCAGAAGGCCGCGACCTTGACGTCGGTCGCATCGCCGTACATCTGCGGGATCCAGGTGCCGATCTGCTCCTCGGTGCCGTTGGCCAGGACGCCCACGGCCGCGAGGCCGGTGCCGACGATGGACAGGGCGATGCCCGCGTCGCCCCAGAACAGCTCCTCCATGGTCATCGGGATGCCGAGGCCGGTGGGGTCGAAGTACTGCTGGGCATAGAAATCGAGGGAGTAGATGCCGACCTTGGCCGCCTCCTTGATGACCGGCCAGGGAGTCTCCTCACGCTCGTCCCATTCGGCGGCCGCGGGGCGGATGACGCCGGCGGCGAAGCCGTGCAGCCACTCCTTGACCTCCTTCTGTTCGTCGTTGAGCTCCATGGTGAACTCGGCCATGTCCCCTCCAGCGGCGGCACGTGCATATTACTTGCGGTAACGCGAGTCTGTTACTGGCCGGTAGGAAAAGTCAACTCACGTCGGCCCGTCGCCCTCCCGTTCGATGCCAGGGGCGGCGGCAGTGTTAGTTTGCGCAGGCGTCACCGAAACAGCACGGGTGGGGAGATCACATGGACACCACGCAGCGGACCGGCCAACAGCGGTCCGCCGACCGCCGACGGCGCGAGCTGCTGGAGGCCGCGGACAGGGTGGTGCTGCGTGACGGCCCGCATGCCTCGATGAACGCGATCGCCGCGGAGGCCGGCATCACCAAGCCGATCCTGTATCGCCACTTCGGCGACAAGGGCGGCCTTTACGCGGCCTTGGCCAAGCGGCACACGGACGCCCTCCTCGATTCACTGCGGGCGGCACTGGACGCCCCGGCGGAGCGGCGGGAGCGGGTCGAGTCCACCCTGGACACCTATCTCGCCGCGATCGAGGCCCGGCCGCAGGTGTATCGCTTCCTCATGCATCCGGCGGAGGGCTCGCAGAGCGATCAGGGTTTCGATGTCGGCAGGCACAGCGCCCCGCTGCTGCGGCGGATGGGCGAGGAGCTGGCCAAGGTCATCGAGGACCGGCTGGACCTGGGGCCGGGCACCCAGCAGCTGGCCCTGGTGTGGGGACACGGGATCGTCGGCATGATGCACGCGGCAGGCGACTGGTGGCTCGGCGAACGCCCCTGCTCGCGCGCGGAGTTGGTGAAGAGCCTGGCCGATCTGCTGTGGGGCCGGCTGGCCGCCGCGGGCGACAGGCTGGGTGGCCCGCGGTTCTGAGCACCGGCCCGGACGGAACACGGGGAACGCACGGAACCCACGGAACCCACGGAGAACGGGGCTACGGGCCGCGGACGGTGCGCCGCCGCGCGCCGGTCACCGCGTACACGAGGACGATCACCGGGCCCACGGCCCGCGGCGGCGCCCTCCGCCGCGCCGGGCCGCGCGGCGGCCCAGGGTGCCCCGCACCTGCATCCTGGGCGTAGACGCGTGCGGGGTGGGCGGGCGGTTCACCGATGCCACGGGGCCCGGCTCACCTGCCGCATCAGACGTGTACGGCGCCAGCCCCTGACCCGGTCCGCGTACACCCCGCCCTCCAGGTGGTCCCACTCGTGCTGCAGACACCGGGCGAAGAACCCCGTGCCGTGCACGGCGACCGGCTCGCCGACCGCCGAGAACCCCTCGACGACCGCGTGGTCGTAGCGCTCCGTCGCCGCCTCAAGACCCGGCAGCGACAGACAGCCCTCCGGGCCGCGCACCACCACCCCGTCCGCCTCCACCAGCCGCGGGTTGACCACGTGCCCCAGGTGGCGCACGTCCTCGTCGTCGGGGCAGTCGTAGACGAACACCCGCAACGGCACGCCGACCTGGTTCGCGGCGAGCCCCACCCCGCGGGCCGCGTACATCGTCGCGAACAGGTCCTCCACCAACTCCGCCAGCTCCGCGCCGAAGTCGGTCACCACCGCGCAGCGGGTGTGCAGCGCCGGGTCGCCGTGCAGGATGAGAGGCCGTACCCGCCCGCGGGCACCCCGAATCGAACCGTTTCGCATGGCCGCAAGGGTACGGTTCCCTCGGCCCACACCCCGCCGCGCAGGCGTGGGCCGGGATTCGGGTGTGCGAACGGATCTCGATAGGCTGACGTCCACACCACGTTGCCGGATGGCTCAGGCGCGGCGCGTACGCAAGGAGGATCGAGAACTGATGGCAGGCAACTCGGACCCGCTCACGCCGCGGGCCAAGCTGGCCGTGACCGCGGGCAAGGCGGTCGCGGCGGCGTCGCGCGCCGCCGGGCGCGGCAGCGGATCGGTGATCGGCGGCCGGGTCGCACTGAAACTCGACCCCGATCTCCTCGCCCGGCTCGCTCAGAACCTGGACGTCGTCCTGGTGTCGGCGACCAACGGCAAGACCACCACCACCCGGCTCATCGCCGAGGCGCTGCGCGCCGCGGGTCAGGTCGTCTCCAACGCGCTCGGCGCCAATATGCCGGCCGGTATCACCTCGGCCCTCGCGGGCCGTTCGGACGCGCGCTACGGCGTGATCGAGGTCGACGAGAAATATCTGGCGGGCGTGGCCCGGGACACCGACCCGAAGTGCATCGCGCTGCTGAACCTCTCCCGCGACCAGCTCGACCGGGCCGCCGAGACCCGGATGCTCGCCGAGCACTGGCGCGAGGGCCTCGCCGGTTCCAAGGCCGTCGTCGTCGCCAACTGCGACGACCCGCTGGTGGTGTGGGCCGCCTCCTCCTCGCCCAATGTGATCTGGGTCGCGGCCGGCCAGATGTGGAAGGACGACGCCTGGTCCTGCCCGTCCTGCGGCGGTGTGATGCAGCGCCCCGGCGACGACTGGTACTGCGGCGAGTGCGGTTTCCGCCGGCCGACGCCGAGCTGGGCACTGTCCGGCGACCACGTCCTCGACCCGCACGGCTCCGCCTGGCCGATCCACCTCCAGCTGCCGGGCCGCGCCAACAAGGCCAACGCCGCCAGCTCCGCGGCCGTCGCCGCCGTCTTCGGCGTGCCGCCGCAGGTCGCCCTGGAGCGCATGTACCAGGTGCAGGCCGTCGCCGGGCGCTATGACATCGTCCAGTTCCTGGGCCGGGACCTGCGGCTGCTGCTGGCGAAGAACCCGGCGGGCTGGCTGGAGACGTTCTCCCTGATCGATCCGCCGCCCACCCCGGTGATCCTCTCCGTGAACGCGCGCGGCGCCGACGGCACCGACACCTCCTGGCTGTGGGATGTCGACTACACCCGTCTGACCGGCCACCCGATCGCCGTCATCGGCGACCGGAAACTGGACCTCGCGGTACGTCTGGAGGTGGCGAACCAGCAGTTCCAGGTCTGCGAGAACCTCGACCAGGCCGTCCAGCAGTCCCCGCCGGGCCGCATCGAGGTCATCGCGAACTACACCGCGTTCCAGGACCTGCGCCGCCGCGTCGGAAACTGACGGCACACCCGACACAGACGGCACACCCGACACAAAGGACGATCACCTCATGAGCGACAACAGCCTGCGTCTGGTGTGGATCTACCCGGACCTGCTGAGCACCTACGGCGACCAGGGCAACGCACTCGTCGTGGAGCGCCGGGCCCGGCAGCGCGGACTCGACGTGGCCCGGCTCGACGTGCGCAGCGACCAGCCGATCCCGACCTCCGGCGACATCTATCTGATCGGCGGCGGCGAGGATCGGCCGCAGCGGCTCGCGGCGGAGCGGCTGCGCCGCGACGGGGGCCTGCACAAGGCGGTGGAGAACGGCGCGATCGTCTTCTCGGTGTGCGCGGGCTACCAGATCCTCGGCCACGAGTTCATCAACGACCTCGGGCAGCGCGAGCCCGGCCTCGGCCTGCTCGACGTGGTCTCGGTGCGCGGTGAGGGCGAACGGTGCGTCGGCGACGTCCTCGCGGACATCGACCCGCGCCTGGGCCTGCCGCAGCTGACCGGCTTCGAGAACCACCAGGGCGTCACCCATCTCGGCCCCACGGCCCGCCCCTTCGCCCAGGTCCGGCTGGGCCGCGGCAACGGCACCGGGGACGGTACGGAGGGCGCGTTCAACGACACCGTCTTCGGCACGTACATGCACGGGCCCGTTCTCGCCCGTAACCCGCTGATCGCGGATCTGATGCTGAAGCTGGCGCTCGACGTGAACGCGCTGCCGCCGGTCGACGACCGCTGGTACGAGGCGCTGCGCTCCGAGCGGATCAGCGCGGCACAGCAGCCCGCGTGAGCGCTGCGCCGGCGTGAGCGATTCGCTCCGGCGGGGGGGGTGGGAGCGTCGTTGCGCGGCTGCGGGTGCGTTGTGGCTGGTCGCGCAGTTCCCCGCGCCCCTTCGGGGCGCTGTTGACAGCCCGTCCGCTCACATGTGCGGGCGCGTCCAGCAGGCGGACGCGCGCTGGGGAGCGACCCCCTCACGCCGGTAGGGTGGCCGGGATCGAGCCGGACAGCGCGGTCCGGCCCCCGGCCCACATCGAGAAGGTATTTCGGGCTATGCGCATTGGTGTCCTCACGTCCGGCGGCGACTGCCCCGGCCTGAACGCCGTCATCCGGTCCGTCGTGCACCGTGCCGTTGTCGACCACGGCGACGAGGTCATCGGCTTCCGGGACGGCTGGAAGGGCCTGCTGGAGTGCGACTACCTCAAGCTCGACCTCGACGCCGTCGGCGGCATCCTCGCCCGTGGCGGCACCATCCTCGGTTCCTCCCGGGTCCAGCCGTCCCATCTGCGGGACGGGGTGGAGCGGGCCCGCGGCCATGTCGCGCAGCTCGGCCTGGACGCGATCATCCCGATCGGCGGCGAGGGCACGCTGAAGGCGGCCCGGCTGCTCTCGGACAGCGGCCTGCCCATCGTGGGCGTGCCGAAGACCATCGACAACGACATCGCTGTCACGGACGTCACCTTCGGTTTCGATACGGCCGTGGGTGTCGCGACCGAGGCCCTCGACCGGCTGAAGACCACCGCCGAGTCCCATCAGCGCGTGCTCGTCGTGGAGGTCATGGGCCGGCACACCGGCTGGATCGCGCTGCACTCCGGCATGGCGGCGGGCGCACACGCCATCGTCGTACCGGAACGCCCTTTCGACATCGAGGAGTTGGCGCGAAGAGTCGGCGAGCGCTTCGAGGCGGGCAAGCGGTTCGCGATCGTGGTCGCCGCGGAGGGTGCCAAGCCGAAGGCCGGCACCATGGACTTCGACGAGGGCGGCCGGGACGTGTACGGCCATGAGCGGTTCGCCGGTATCGCCCGGCAGCTCTCTCTGGAACTGGAGGAGCGGCTGGGCAAGGAGGCCCGTCCGGTCATCCTCGGGCATGTGCAGCGCGGTGGGACGCCGACGGCGTACGACCGGGTGCTGGCGACGCGGTTCGGGTGGCACGCGGTGGAGGCCGTGCACCGCGGGGAGTTCGGGAGGATGACGGCGCTGCGCGGCACCGACATCGTGACCGTGCCGTTGGCCGAGGCCGTGGAGACGCTGAAGACGGTGCCGGCGGAGCGGTACGACGAAGCGGAGTGCGTTCTTTAGTGGGGCGCCGTTGGGGAGCTGTTTCGTTGTCGGGTGCGGGTGGGGTGTGGCTTTTCGCGCAGTTCCCCGCGCCCCTGACCAAGCGCCGTAGGGGATCTTGATTCGTTGTTGGGTGCGGGTGAGATGTGGTTGATCGCGCAGTTCCCCGCGCCCCTGGCGGGGGCGCCGTGGGATGTGGTTGATCGCGCAGTTCTCCGCGTCGCCGGCGGGGCGTCTGGTCTGACCCCGGTCGTGGAAGGTGGGTGGGGCGGTTCTAGGGTGTCTGGGGACAGACAGCGTAGAACCCCCGTGAAACAGGAGCCTGCGGAATGGATCACAGCGGGCATGGCATGACCATGGATCTGCCGCCGTTCACCCTCGGACGAGGGCTCGGATGGTCGGCGGATCCGTTCTTTCTCGTCGCCTGTCTGCTGGGGCTCGGGCTGTACGCGTGGGGTGTCGTACGGCTGCGGCGGCGCGGTGACGCGTGGCCCGTCGCACGGACCGTGTCGTTCGTCCTCGGTGTGCTGACCATCATGCTGGTGATGTGCACAAAGCTGAACGACTACGGCATGGTCATGTTCAGCGTGCACATGGTGCAGCACATGGTCATCAGCATGCTGTCGCCGATCCTCATCCTGCTCGGCGCCCCGGTCACGCTGGCGCTGCGCGCGCTGCCGGTCGCGGCCCGGGGCCGCAAGGGTCCGCGCGAGCTGCTGCTGGTGCTGCTGCACAGCCACTACATGCGGATCATCACGCACCCCGCGTTCACCATCCCGATGTTCGTCGCCAGCCTGTACGCGCTGTACTTCACCCCGCTGTTCGACTTCCTGATGGGGTCGAAGACCGGGCACATCGCGATGATGATGCACTTCCTCGCCGTGGGCGTGGTGTTCTTCTGGCCCATCATCGGCGTCGACCCCGGCCCGCACCGGCCCGGGCACCTGATGCGGATGCTGGAGCTGTTCGCGGGCATGCCGTTCCACGCGTTCTTCGGCATCGCGCTGATGATGGGCTCCACGCCGATGGTCGACACGTTCCGCAACCCGCCGGCCTCGCTCGGTATCGACGCGCTCGCCGACCAGAGCGCCGCGGGCGGCATCGCCTGGGCGTTCAGCGAGATCCCCTCGGTGCTGGTGCTGATCGCCCTGCTGTTCCAGTGGTACGGCTCCGAGCAGCGGCAGGCGAAGCGCAAGGACCGGGCCGCCGACCGGGACGGCGACAAGGAGCTGGAGGCATACAACGCCTATCTGGCCTCGCTCAACGCCCGCCAGGGCTGACACCGCGCCGGGCCGCCCGCCAGGACCTCTTTCCGGTCGGGCCGCACCGGGCGGATCCGTTTCCCCGGGGTACGGGGCACCATGGAGGGAACGGACCACGAGGAGGGTGTCGCGATGCCCGGTTCTACGCCCGCTTCCACGAAGGCGATGGGGGTGCTCACCGTCGGCGGACTCGTCGTGGTGACGGCCTACTCGGTGGCGCTCGGCAGCAACGGCTGGCTGTGGTTCGGCTGGGTCGTGCTGGGTCTGCTCACCCTGGCCATGATCGTGACCCAGAACGACTGAGAGCTCCGAACAGATTGGGAGTCCGATCAGCGTGCGGCGTCTGGTGCGTGCGATCGCAAGACGCCGGAAGGTCCTCGTAGCGGAGCTACCAGGGCGTTTCGGCAACGCCGCGTGGGGGCACCTCCCGGCCGAAGGCTGGGGGAGTGCGTGCCAGGCGTCGCACGCCGGGCGCCCATTCCGTTCGGAGCTCTGAGCCACGGGCCGGGTTCACTCGGCCGTGAGCCGCGCCGCCGAGTGCACCCCCGGCCGGTACTTCGGCACCCTGGCCGTGATCTTCATGCCCGCCCCGACCGCGGTCTCGATGACCAGGCCGTGGTCGTCGCCGTAGACCTGGCGGAACCGGTCGTCGACGTTGGACAGGCCGATGCCGCCCGAGGGGCCGATCTCACCGGCGAGGATCCGGCGCAGCTCCTCGGGGTCCATGCCCACGCCGTCGTCCTCGATGACGACCAGCGCCTCGGCACCCGCGTCCTGGGCGGTGATCCGGATGTGGCAGGCACCCGCCTTGCCCTCCAGGCCGTGCTTCACGGCATTCTCGACAAGGGGTTGCAGGCACAGGAACGGCAGCGCGACCGGCAGCACCTCGGGGGCGATCTGCAGGGTCACGGTGAGCCGGTCGCCGAACCGGGCCCGGACCAGCGCCAGATACTGGTCGATGGCGTGCAGTTCGTCGGCGAGGGTGGTGAAGTCGCCGTGCCTGCGGAACGAGTAGCGGGTGAAGTCGGCGAACTCCAGCAGCAGTTCGCGGGCGCGCTCGGGATCGGTGCGGACGAACGAGGCGATCACCGCAAGCGAGTTGAAGATGAAGTGCGGGGAGATCTGGGCGCGCAGGGCCTTGATCTCGGCCTCGATGAGCCGGGTGCGGGACCGGTCGAGATCGGCCAGCTCCAGTTGCACGCTGACCCAGCGGGCCACCTCGCCCGCCGCCCGGACCAGCACGGCCGACTCCCGCGGCGCACAGGCGACCAGCGCGCCGTGCACCCGGTCGTCGACGGTGAGCGGCGCCACCACGGCCCAGCGGGCCGGGCAGTCGGGCAGCGCGCAGGACAGCGGGAACGCCTCGCCGCGGCCGGTCTCCAGCGGCCCGGCCAGCCGCTTGAGGATCTCCCCTCGGTGGTGGCCGCCCACCCCGTCCCAGACCAGGACCTCCTGCTGGTCGGTCAGGCACAGGGCGCCGGTGCCGAGCAGCGTGCGCAGCCTGCGCGCCGACTTGCGCGCGGTCTCCTCGGTGAGGCCCGCGCGCAGCGGGGGCGCGGCGAGCGAGGCGGTGTGCAGGGTCTGGAAGGTGGCGTGCTCGACGGGGGTGCCGAGGTCGCCGAGGCGCTCCGGGCGTGCGGTGCGCCGGCCGAGCCAGAAGCCGGCGGTGAGCAGCGGGAGGACGGCGACGCACAGGCCCGCGAGGAAACCGGTCATGGCCGTACCTCCGACGGCGGGGCGGGGACGTGGGTGTGGTGCCGGTTCACGCCTTGGCCTCCGTGTGCAGTTCCTCCGGCAGATGGAACCGCGCGAGGATGGCCGCCGTACCGGGCGGCACCCGGGCCGCGGTGGCCAGCGACACCAGCGTCATGGTGAGGAAGCCGAGCGGCACCGACCACAGCGCGGGCCAGGCGAGCAGGGCGTGCAGGGAACCGGTGCCGGGCAGGCCGGCCATGGTCGCGGCCACCGCGGCGAACGCGGAACCGCCGCCCACCAGCATGCCCGCGGCGGCCCCGGGCGGAGTCAGCCGCCGCCACCAGATGCCGAGGACGAGCAGCGGGCAGAACGACGAGGCCGAGACGGCGAAGGCGAGTCCCACCGCGTCGGCGACCGGCAGCCCGCCGACCAGCATGCTCGCCGCCAGCGGCACCGCCATGGCGAGGACCGTCCCGAGCCTGAAGTGCCGCACTCCGCGGGACGGCAGCACGTCCTGGGTGAGCACGCCCGCCACGGCCATGGTCAGTCCCGACGCGGTGGACAGGAACGCGGCGAAGGCACCGCCCGCCACCAGCGAGCCGAGCAGGTCGCCGCCCAGCCCGCCGATCATCCGGCCGGGCAGCAGCAGGACCGCGGCGTCCGCGTCGCCGGTGAGGGTGAGTTCGGGGGCGTAGAGGCGGCCCAGCGCGCCGTACACGGGCGGCAGCAGGTAGAAGCCGCCGATCAGGGCGAGGACGGCGACGGTGGTGCGGCGGGCGGCGACCCCGTGCGGGCTGGTGTAGAAGCGGACGACGACGTGCGGCAGGCCCATGGTGCCGAGGAAGGTGGCGAGGATGAGCCCGTACGTGGCGTACAGCGGGCGTTCCTCGCGTCCCGTGGCGAGTGAGCTGGACATGCCGCCGCCGGCGCCGTGGACGGCGGTCGGCACCGGGTCGCCGGGCTCGAAGGCCAGCCGGGTGCCGCGCTCGAAGCGGTGCGGGCCGGCGGACAGCGCGACCCGGTCGGTGTCGTGCCGTCGGCCGTCGACCGTGCCGCTCACGGTGACCGTCAGCGGCCGGTCGAGCCGCAGGTCGAGGGTGTCCTTGACGCGTACGGAACGCTGTTCCCGGAAGGTGGCCGGCTCGTCGAAGGCGGGCCGGGGGGCGCCGTCGCCCTGCCAGGCGAGGACCAGGAACAGGGCGGGGACGAGCAGAGCGGTGAGCTTGAGCCAGTACTGGAACGCCTGCACGAAGGTGATGCTGCGCATGCCGCCGGCCGCGACCGTCGCCACCACGACCACGGCCACGATGATCCCGCCGAGCGGGTCGGACGCGTCGGTGAGCACCGCCAGGGTGAGCCCGGCGCCCTGCAGTTGGGGCAGCAGATACAGCCAGCCGACACCGACGACGAAGGCACCGGCGAGCCGGCGCACCCCCTGCGAGGCGAGCCGGGCCTCGGCGAAATCGGGCAGCGTGTAGGCGCCGGAGCGGCGCAACGGGGCGGCGACGAACAGGAGCAGCACCAGATAGCCCGCCGTGTAGCCCACCGGGTACCAGAGCATGTCCGGGCCCTGCACCAGGACCAGTCCTGCGATGCCGAGGAAAGAGGCGGCGGACAGGTATTCGCCGCTGATGGCGGCGGCATTGAGGCGGGGGCCGACGGTGCGCGAGGCGACGTAGAAGTCGGAGGTGGTGCGCGAGACCCGCAGGCCAAAGGCGCCGACCAGGACGGTGGCCACGACGACGAGGGCGACGGCGGTGACCGCGTAGCTGGAGTTCACGGTGGTCTGCGATCCCCGTCTCAGCGATCCTCGACGAGGCGCACCAGGTCGCGCTCGTTGCGCTCGGCACGGCGCACGTACCAGCGGGCGAGCAGCACGAGCGGCGCGTACAGGCCGAAGCCGAGCACCAGCCAGGCCGGGCGGCGGGATTGCGGGGCCGCCGCGAACACCAGGGGCAGCGGGCCGACCAGCAGCACCAGGACCGCGAACACGGCCAGGGCGGCGCGCAGTTGGGTGCGCATCAGGGAGCGGACATAGGTGTGGCCGAGGGTGGTCTGCTCGTCGATCTCGGTGCGCGGCCGGTGGTGGCCGGGGGTACGGCGGGCACGGCGGGGCGGTCCGGTGACGACGACCCGGCGTTCGGTGGGCTCCATCGCGGCCTCCGCTATCCGCCGGTGCGGCGCAGCAGCAGGTCCCGCAGTTCGCGGGCGTGGCGTCGGCTGACCTGGAGTTCCGCGCCGCCGACCAGGACGCTCACGGTGCCCGCGTCCAGCCGGAGTTCGCCGATGTGGCTCAGCGCGACGAGGTGGCGGCGGTGGATGCGGACGAAGCCCCGGGAGCGCCAGCGGTCCTCCAGGGTGGACAGCGGGATGCGGACGAGATGGCTGCCGCGGTCGGTGTGCAGCCGGGCGTAGTCCCCCCGGGCCTCGACATGGGTGATGTCGTCGACGGCGATGAAGCGGGTCACCCCGCCGAGTTCGACGGGCAGGTGGTCCGGGTCGGGTTCGTGCACCGGGATGCGGGGGGCGCCGCGCGCTTCGGCGACCCGGCGCACGGCCTCGGCGAGCCGCTCCTTGCGGACCGGTTTGAGGACATAGTCGACGGCCTTGAGGTCGAAGGCGCGCACCGCGAAGTCCTCGTGCGCGGTGACGAACACGACCAGCGGCGGATGCGTGAAGCCGGTGAGCAGCCGGGCCATCTCCAGACCGTCGAGACCGGGCATCTGCACGTCGAGGAAGACGACGTCGATGGCGTCGGGCCCGTCCGGTCCGGACTCCAGCGCACGGGTGATCCGGCGCAGTGCCTCGGTGGCGTCGCCGGCCCCCTCGACGCTGCCGATGCGTGGATCGGCGTGCAGGAGGTAGCGGAGTTCCTCCAGCGAGGGGCGTTCGTCGTCGACGGCGAGGGCGCGCAGCATGAAGGTGGAGTGTAGGTGGAATCCGTTCGGGTGGACATGTGCCGGGCGTGGTCGTTCCCGCTGGATACAGTGCCCGCATGAACAGCAGGACCGCCCCGTTCGACGAACTCGACCGGAAGATCGTCACCGCGCTCGTGGCGAACGCCAGGAGCAGCTTCGCCGAGATCGGCTCGGCGGTCGGGCTGTCGGCCACCGCGGTCAAGCGGCGCGTGGACCGGCTGCGCGAGACGGGTGTGATCACCGGGTTCACGGCCACCGTGAAGCCGTCGGCACTGGGCTGGCGCACGGAGGCGTATGTCGAGGTGTACTGCGAGGGTGCGGCGCCGCCGCGGCGGCTGGCCGAGGTGGTGCGCAACCATCCGGAGATCACGGCCGCGATGACGGTGACGGGCGGCGCGGACGCGCTGCTGCATGTGCGGGCGCGGGACGTCGGGCACTTCGAGGAGGTGCTGGAGCGGATCCGGGTGGAGCCGTTCATCCGGAAGACGATCAGCGTGATGGTGCTGTCCCATCTGCTGCCGGAGAGCCCGGAGGCCGCCGCCACCCAGGTCGCGCCGGAGTAAGAGCTCCGAACAGCATGGGCACCCGGCGTGCGACGCCTGGCACGCACGCTGATCGGACTCTCACTCTGTTCGGAGCTCTAAACCCGGACACGCGCAGCGCTGCTGCTTCTTCACCGAGCACAACGCAGCATTCCTGCGCGCACACGCAGCTCTCCTTTCTTGTCCGCCGTCTCCGTCACTTCCTACCGTGGTGTCAACCCTCAGTCGACACGCAGGAAAGCGGAGGAAAACCTCTGTGCCCGACAGCCGTGTGCCGCGCCTTCGGCGCTTCCTCGTCTGCGAACCCAGACACTTCGCCGTGCAGTACGCGATCAATCCCTGGATGCATCCCGACACCAGGGTCGATGTCGACCTGGCCCAGGAGCAGTGGCAGTCGCTGATCCGCGCCTACCTCGCCCACGGGCACACGGTCGACAGCGTGGCCCCCGTCCCCGGCCTGCCGGACATGGTCTTCGCCGCGAACTCGGCGGTCGTCGTCGGCGGTCGGGTCTTCGGCTCCCTCTTCCACGCGCACCAGCGGCGCCCCGAGTCGATCCACTACGACCTGTGGTTCAAGACGGCGGGCTACCAGGTGTACCGCCCCGAGTCGGTGTGCGAGGGCGAGGGCGACCTGATCCCGACGGGCCGGTATCTGCTCGCCGGCACCGGCTTCCGCACGACCCGCGACGCCCACCGGGAGGCGCAGGAGTTCTTCGGCCTGCCGGTGATCAGCCTGACCCTGGTGGACCCGTACTTCTACCACCTGGACACGGCGCTGTTCGTCCTGGACGACCACACCATCGCCTACTTCCCGGAGGCATTCTCACCCGGGAGCCGCGAGGTGCTGGCGCGGCTGTACCCGGACGCGGTGCTCGCGACCCGCGACGACGCGATGGCGTTCGGCCTGAACTCCGTGTCCGACGGGCGCCATGTCTTCATCGCGCCGCGGGCCGAGGCCCTCGCGGCGCGCCTCGCCGACCACGGCTATGTCCCCGTCCCCGTCGACCTGTCGGAGTTCCACAAGGCCGGCGGTGGCATCAAGTGCTGCACCCAGGAGATCCGTTCATGACAGCGCCCGCACGCACGCGTACGTCCGCCGACCTCATCCGTGCGGAGGAGCCGGTCCTCGCGCACAACTACCACCCGCTGCCCGTGGTCGTGGCCCGTGCCGAGGGCGTCTGGGTGGAGGACGTCGAGGGCCGCCCCTATCTCGACATGCTGGCCGGCTACTCGGCGCTCAACTTCGGCCACCGCCACCCGGCGTTGATCGAGGCCGCCCACCGTCAGCTCGACCGGCTGACCCTCACCTCACGCGCCTTCCACCACGACCGGCTCGCCGGATTCGCCGCGCGCCTGGCCCAGTTGACCGGGCACGACATGGTGCTGCCGATGAACACCGGCGCCGAGGCGGTGGAGAGCGGCATCAAGGTCGCCCGGAAGTGGGCGTACGAAGTCAAGGGCGTCCCCGCCGACCGAGCCACGATCGTGGTCGCGGCGGAGAACTTCCACGGCCGTACGACCACGATCGTCGGCTTCTCGACGGACGAGTCGGCGCGGACCGGCTTCGGCCCGTTCACCCCGGGCTTCCGGATCGTGCCGTACAACGACCTGGCCGCGCTGGAGGCGGCGGTCGACGAGACGACGGCGGCGGTGCTGATCGAGCCGATCCAGGGCGAGGCCGGGGTCGTCATCCCGGACGACGGCTACCTCACCGGAGTGCGCGAGCTGACCCGGAGCGCGGGCTGTCTGTTCGTCGCGGACGAGATCCAGTCGGGCCTGGGCCGCACCGGCCACACCCTCGCCGTGGAGCACGAGTCCGCCGTGCCCGACGTGGTGCTGCTCGGCAAGGCGCTGGGCGGCGGCATCGTGCCGGTCTCCGCCGTGGTGGCCCGCCGCGAGGTGCTGGGTGTGCTGCGGCCGGGCGAGCACGGTTCGACGTTCGGCGGGAACCCGCTGGCGGCGGCGGTCGGCACGGCGGTGGTGGACCTGCTGGAGACGGGCGAGTTCCAGCGCCGGGCAGCCGACCTGGGCGTGGTCCTGCGGGATGGGCTGACGGAGCTGGTGGGCCAGGGTGTGGTCGGCTTCCGTTCGCGCGGGCTGTGGGCGGGCGTGGACATCGACCCGGCGATCGGCACCGGCCGCGAGGTCGGCGAGCGGCTGATGCGGGAGGGGGTCCTGGTCAAGGACACCCATGGGTCCACGATCCGGCTGGCGCCGCCGTTGACGATCACCGCCGATGAACTGCGGTCCGCACTCGGGGCGTTGCGGAAGGTGCTGGTCTGAGGCGCGGCCGTCCCCGCCCGGCCGCGCCGGGCAGGGACGGTCAGGCGGGGACGGTCGGCGGTCAGTCCTGGCCGAGCAGTTGCCGCATCTCCTCGATCTCGGCGTTCTGCGCGGTCACGACGGCGTCGGCCAGGCGCTCGGCCGGACCGTAGGCGCCCTTGGACTTCTCGGTCGTGGCCATCTCGACGGCGCCCTTGTGATGCTCGACCATCATGGTCAGGAACTTCGTGTCGAAGTCCTTCCCGGTGGCCTTCTTCAGCGCCGTCATGTCCTGGTCGTCCATCATCCCGGCCATGCCGGAGTGACCGGTGTGGTCCATGCCCGCCGTGGGCATCTTCTCGCCCCACGCCTTGAGCCAGCCGGTCATCGTGGTGATCTCCGGGTCCTGCGCCTTCTCGATGCGGGTGGCGAGGCCCTTGACCTGGCCGGAGGAGGCCCGGTCGGCGGCGAGCCGGGCCATGTCGAGGGCCTGCTCGTGGTGCGGAATCATGCCCTGTGCGAAGGCGATGTCCTGGGCGTTGTGCGATACGGCGGTGGCGTCCGCGCGCACGGACGGCACGGCGCCATGGCCCGAGTGGCCACTGCCGCCGTCGCCGCCGCTGCCGCAGGCGGCGAGGACGAGCGCGGCGCCCGCCGCGGCC
>NZ_JBSGBN010000168.1:0-18672 GCF_053601275.1 Streptomyces sp. NPDC004752
GCCACCGCAACCCTGGTGGAGATCGACATCGCGGTGATCGGCGGCGGTGTGGGCACGGCGGGCGACGTCCTCTTCGCGCCGCTGCGCAAGGCCCTCGGCGACTACGCGACCCTCTCCTTCGTGCGCCGGCTGACGGTGACGCCCGCCCAGATGGGCACGGACGCCGGCCTGGTGGGTGCCGCCGCGGCCGCGCTGACGAGGCGGCCGGACGCGACCGCGGCGGGGGGCTGACACCGGCCACCGATGCCGGAGGGAACGTTCATGCACGGGTCGTCCGGCTCAGCAGCCGATCCGCGTGTCGGCCCGGTCGGCATGGTCCGGGTCGATGCCCTCATGATCCGGGCCGATGCCGTCGCCGCCGTCGGTGACGACCGGCCGGACCATGACGCATCGGCACGCTCCTTTGACTCGTGACAGGCGGCGGCTGACTCGTGACAGGCGGCGGCTGACTCGTGACAGGCGACGACTGACTCGCGACAGGCGACGGCGTCGTCCGGCATTCCGTCATACCCCCTGATCAACGGGCGATTCGGAGGAGGGAGACGGCGCCGTGCGGGCGGGTGCGCGGGGCGGCGCGACAGCGGAGGGGTGAGACGCGCCCCCGGCTCGACCGGCTGGTCCTGCCCGCTGATGCGTCGCGGAACAGCGGATGTCCGGGCGGTTCCGTTCCCACGCGGTTTCGCCGTCGCCCGCCGTCGCCGATACTCGGCCCATGGAATTCGCCGTCTTCATGACCCTGCCGGGGCTCGTCATCCTGCTCACCGCGGTGGCCTTCGTCGACCAGCTGCTGCTGCGGGCCGGGCGCGCGGGCGTGTTGCCGTGGCGCAACGGGGTGAGATGCGGCCAGGTGTCGGCCACGGGCTTCGAGCAGCTGCACGGCGCCCTGTCGCCGGGCAAGCAGCACGAGCTGCGGGAGCGGCAGTCGGCGCTGCTGCTCCGCGACGACGAGGAGGACGGGGCGCCCCCGCGCCGGAGCACGGTGGATCTGGACGGGGGAACCGCCGTGATCCGCGTGACCCCTGGCCACCCGCGCAGTTGATCCGGGCATGAAGAAGCGCAGCATGCTCGCCATCGCCTCCCTCGCCACCGGGTTCGTGGTGGCCGCGATCACCCCGTCCCACGGCGCCGAGAAGGACGTCCTCGACGATGTGCCCGTCTCGGACACGATCGGCACCGTCGACCACCTCGTCGGCGAGGACAGCCTCGCCCCCGCCGACCACCTCCCGGCGCGGCAGTAACCACGCCCCGGGGCCCGTCGACCCCTCGGGTGCCGGTGTCCCGCACGGGCGCACCGGCACCCCCAGAGCCCGGTCCCTAAGCTGCGGCTGGTTTCCGTGGCAGTGTGGAGCGGGCAAGCCTCTGGGGGCCGACAGAAGAGGGGGAACCGTGATCATCTGGGTCAACGGCGCTTTCGGTGCGGGGAAGACGACCACCGCACGGGAACTGATCGATCTGATCCCGAACAGCGAGCTCTTCGACCCCGAGGTCATCGGCGGAGCGCTCACGGATCTGCTGCCGCCCAAACACCTCGCCGAGGTCGGAGACTTCCAGGACCTGCCGATCTGGCGTCGGCTGGTGATCGATACGGCGGCCGCCATGCTGGCGGAACTCGGCGGGACCCTCGTGGTCCCCATGACCCTGCTGCGCCAGGAGTACCGGGACGAGATCTTCGGCGGCCTCGCCGCCCGCCGCATCGCCGTGCGCCATCTGCTGCTCGCCCCGGCTGAAACGATCCTGCGTGCGCGTATAGCCGGGCGGGAGGTCCCGCCCGACCTGCCCGACGGCGAGCTGCGGATGCGCCAGTGGGCCTACGACCACATCGAGCCGTACCGCGCGGCCCTCGCCTCCTGGCTCACCGCCGACGCCCACCCCGTGGACACCAGCGCGCTCACCCCGTACGAGACGGCGGTCCGGATAGCCGAGGCCGTCGCCGACGGCACCGTCGCCCCCTGTGACATCGTGCAGACCCCGGAACCCACCGCGGAGACCCTCGCGGCCGGGGTGCTGCTCTTCGACGAGCGGGACCGCGTCCTGCTGGTCGACCCCACGTACAAGCCCGGCTGGGAGTTCCCCGGGGGCGTCGTCGAACCCGGCGAGGCTCCCGCCCGGGCCGGCATGCGCGAGGTCGCCGAGGAGACCGGCATCCGGCTGGCGGAGGTACCGCGGCTGCTCGTCGTGGACTGGGAACCGCCCGCGCCGCCCGGCTACGGCGGGTTGCGCCTGCTGTTCGACGGCGGCCGTCTCGCGTCCGCCGAGGCCCGCTCCCTGCTGCTGCCCGGACCCGAACTGCGCGCCTGCCGCTTTGTCACCGAGCAGGAGGCCGCCGCGCTGCTGCCGCCCGTGCGCTACGAGCGGCTGCGCTGGGCGCTGCGGGCGCGCGAACGGGGTGCCGCACTGTATCTGGAGGCCGGTGTGCCGCTCGGCTGACACCGAGTCAGAGACCGTACGGGGCCCTGGCCTTCGGTGTCCGCCATCCGTGCGCTTCCGGGTTTGCGGGGGCGAGCGGGGTGGGCGCCGCGGTGCGCCGCCCGGGGTGCCGCTACGCGCCGAGCGGCGAGCCGTCGCAGGGGTACGGGACGAGCCGGCTCTCCCGCTCGAAACGCCGGCTGAACTCGCCCATGGTCGCGGCGAGCGGGGCGTGCCTGCTCAGCAGCGCGGCGGCGGCCCTGGGCATGCCCGCGGGCCGCGCGCCCCGCGCGCAGGCGTGCACGAACGCCTCGCGTTCCTCCCCGCGGAAGCCGTACAGCGCGGTGACCAGCCAGATCACCAGGTAGTAGGAGGTGTACGCGCGGTCGTAACCGCGGTGCCGTGCGAAGAAGTCCCGTTCGTCCGGGGCGAGTCGGAACCGGGAGCTGAGCGAGAGCCCGAAGTCGGTGAGGTAGAGCCGCCTGCCGTCGGTGAGGATGTTCCGGAAGTGGGCGTCCAGGTGCAGCAGTTCGCGGGTGTGCAGGAAGTCCACGAGGGACTCCAGGGCGTCCGCCGCCAGGGTGCAGGCGGCGTCCGCCGCGTCGCCGCGCAGCCGGGCGTCCAGCCAGTCGTGCAGGGTGTACGGGATCCACTCGAGGAACAGGGTCAGACTGGCGGACGCCGTGCGTAAGGCCTCGATCCGCCCGCGCACCCCCTTGGAGCCGCCCCAGTAGGCCACGGCCCGCTCCACGTCGGCGAGTTCGGCGGGAAGCGGGCCGGGGGCGTCGGGCAGTACCCGCCAGTGGTGCAGCAGCGGGAACCCGGGGAAGTGCCCGGCCCGCACCCAGTGGCTGGTCATCGTGTGCGCGGCCAGCTCGCGCCAGGCCCCGAAGCCGGCGCTGCCGACCGTGCCGATGCCGTAGTGGCAGAACGGCGGCATCCCGAACAGGTTCGCCGTGGACCGGACGTTCCCGGGCAGCCGCTCCACATCGGTGAGCGGCACCCGCTTCACGAAGACGTCCCGGCCGCCGACCCCCATACGCAGGGTTCTGCCGCCGATGCCGACGCCGAGCGGGACACCCGCCGCGACCCGTTCGCCCAGTTCGCTGTCGCTGAGCAGGTCCAGGGCGGTGGCGATGTCGGCGTGGGCGGCGAGGCGCGCGGAGTAGGACATGCTCCGATGGTCACCGCCGCAGGCAGTGTCTGTCCGCCGCTTCGCGAAGGACCGCCGAAGCGCGCGCCGTGACCGGCTCGCCGTGACCGAAGCAGCCCACCTCCGCGTCGAGGCCCGCGAGTCGGCCGAAGCAGGCGAGTCGGCCGAAGCAGGCGAGCGGGCCGACGCGTTCGAGGGTGAACACAACCGGGATCACCTCGCCGGTGCCGGGCGCGGCGGCCACCGCGCCGCCCGTGAACGACACGCCGTGCTCCGGGAGTTGGATGGTGAAGCTGTCCGTGGGTGTGCCGGGGACTTGGACGGTGTGGGTGCTGTCGTCGGTGTCGGGGATGTTGCTGTTGACCGGGTTGGTGACTGGGCTGGGGTGCGCCGGGCCGTCTGTGAACGACACGCTGTGGTCCGGGAGATGGGCGGTGATGCTGCCCGTGGGTGTGCCGGGGGACATGGATGACGCGGGTGCCGCCGTCGGTGTCGGGGATGTCGCCGTCGGACAGGGCGGTGGCCGGGCCGGGGTGCGCCGGGTCGCCCTGCGGCAGCAGCTGCGCGGCCTGGGGGTGCGCTGGCGGTTTACCGTCCTCGAAGAGCGGGTCCGGGGCCGTGCCCCGGACCACCGGCGCGTCGAGATGGTGTGCCGGCACCTCGGCGCCGCTCAGCTCGGCGAACTCGCCCGCCCCGCCCGCCTGGTCCTCATGGAAGTGGTCAGCACGATCCGTCGTACGGACGACGGGGCCCGCCCGAGTGCGCCGGGCGCGTCGGCGATCGTCCGGCCGGAGCCGAGCGTCCCGGCGTCGACGAGCGTTGCCGTGCCGCCGTCGGACCAGAGGTATGCCGGCCGACGGGGCAGCGCAACAGGCGGAGGCGGGGAGGCAGTTCGATGACGGTCATGCGCCGACCGTAGGGAGGGTCCCCGCCCGGGGCGAGGACCCGCTGCCGTCGGCAGAGTGGTTCAGCCCGCGGCGTAGTTGCGCAGGAACAACGCCTCCGCCACCGACAGCCGCTCCAACTCCTGTGGCGAGACGCTCTCGTCGACGGCGTGGATCCGCGCCTCCGGCTCGCTCAGGCCGATGAGCAGCATCTCCGCCCGCGGGTACAGCTGCGCGAGGGTGTTGCACAGCGGGATGGAGCCGCCCTGACCGGCGTACTGCATCGTCTCGCCCGGGTAGGCCACCGCCAGGGCGTCGGCCATCGCCCGGTACGCCGGACCGGTGGTGTCGGCGCGGAACGGCTGGCCCTGCCCGATCCGCTCGGTGCGCACCCGGGCGCCCCACGGCGTGTGCGCCTCCAGGTGGGCCTGGAGCAGCCCGCACGCCTCGGCCGCGTCGACGCCCGGCGGCACCCGCAGGCTGACCAGGGCGCGGGCGCTCGCCTGCACCGACGGGGTGGCGCCCACGACCGGCGGGCAGTCGATGCCGAGGACCGTGACGGCCGGGCGGGCCCAGATGCGGTCGGCGACGGTGCCCTCGCCGATCAGCCCGACACCGTCCAGCACCTTGGCGTCCGCACGGAACTGCTCCTCGGCGTATTCGAGGCCGGTCCAGCGGTCCTCGGCGGTCAGCCCGTCGACCGTCGTGGAACCGTCCTCGGCGCGCAACGAGTCCAGGACGCGGATCAGTGCGGCCAGCGCGTCGGGGGCGGCGCCGCCGAACTGCCCGGAGTGCAGATTGCCTTCCAGCGTGTCGATCTGCACCCGCACCAGGGTCATGCCGCGCAGCGTGGTGGTGACGGTCGGCAGGCCGAGACGGAAGTTGCCGGCGTCGCCGATGACGACGGCGTCCGCCGCCAGCAGACCGGGGTGCTGCTCCGCGTACCGCTCCAGGCCGCCGGTGCCCTGCTCCTCGGAGCCCTCGGCTATGACCTTGACGGTCACCGGGACGCCCCCGTTCGCCCGCAGCGCGCGCAGGGCCAGCAGGTGCATGATCACGCCGCCCTTGCAGTCGGCCGCGCCGCGCCCGTACCAGCGTCCGTCGCGCTCGGTCAGTTCGAACGGCGCAGTGGTCCAGGCGGTCTCGTCCAGCGGCGGCTGCACATCGTAGTGGGCGTACAGCAGAACCGTTTTCGCGCCCTCCGGTCCGGGCAGGCAGCCGTACACCGACTGGGTGCCGTCGGGAGTGTCGAGCAGGGCCACGTCCTGGAAGCCCTCGGCGCGCAGCGCGTCGGCGACCCAGGCCGCCGCGCCCTCGCTCTCGCTCTTCGGGAACTGGTCGAAGTCCGCCACCGATCTGAAGGCCACCAGTTCGGCGAGTTCCGCCCGCGCCCTCGGCAGCAGCGAGGCGACGGTCTCGGCGACCGGATGCGACGACATGGGCACGCTCCTCGTGGGTGCGACGTTGTAGCGGTGAGTACACCGATCCTCCCACAGTGGCCTGCGGCGACGTCCGCCGTAGGATGCGGGGGGACATGGGGTCCTTCCTGGTCGGGCGCGGTCGCTCGGCCGGGGGAGCGGCAGCGGCTTGATCGGAGCAGTAGACCATCGTGAGCGGCGAGAACTCTTCGGCGGACGACGTACAGCAGGTGTGGGACGTCGTCGTGGTGGGCGCGGGACCCGCGGGGGCCTCCGCCGCCTACGCGGCGGCGGTCGCGGGACGGCGCGTGCTGTTGCTGGAGAAAGCCGGGTTGCCCCGCTACAAGACGTGCGGCGGCGGCATCATCGGCCCCTCGCGCGATGCGCTCCCGCCCGGCTTCGAACTCCCCTTCAAGGACCGGGTGCACGCCGTCACCTTCTCGAACAACGGGCGTTTCACCCGCACCCGCCGCTCCAAGCAGATGCTGTTCGGCCTGATCAACCGGCCGGAGTTCGACCAGCAGTTGGTCGAGCACGCCGAGAAGGCGGGCGCCGAACTGCGCACGGGTGTCACGGTGGTCCGGGTGGAGCAGCACGGCTCCGCGGTGCCTGACCGGCGCACGGTCGCCGTGGTGCTCCAGGGCGGCGAGACCGTCCTCGCCCGCGCCGTGGTGGGCGCCGACGGCAGCGCCAGCCGGATAGGGGCGCACGTCGGCGTGAAGATGGAGCAGGTCGACCTCGGCCTGGAGGCGGAGATCCCGGTGCCCAAGACGGTCGCCGAGGACTGGAAGGGGCGGGTCCTCATCGACTGGGGGCCGATGCCCGGCAGTTACGGCTGGGTGTTCCCCAAGGACGACACGCTCACGGTCGGCGTGATCTCGGCGCGCGGCGAAGGCGCCGCCACCAAGCGGTACCTGGAGGACTTCATCGCCCGGCTCGGGCTGGCCGGCTTCGAGCCCGCCGTCTCCTCCGGGCATCTGACCCGCTGCCGCGCCGAGGACTCCCCGCTGTCCCGCGGCCGGGTCCTCGTCTGCGGCGACGCGGCCGGGCTGCTGGAGCCATGGACCCGTGAGGGCATCTCGTTCGCGCTGCGCTCGGGCCGGCTCGCGGGGGAGTGGGCGGTGCGGATCGCCGAGGCGCACGACGCGGTGGACACCCGCCGCCAGGCACTGAACTACGCGTTCGCGATCAAGGCCGGGCTCGGCGTGGAGATGGGCGTCGGCCGGCGGATGCTCGCCGTGTTCGAGCGCAGGCCCGGCCTGTTCCACGCGGCCCTCACCGGTTTCCGCCCCGCCTGGAACGCCTTCCGGGACATCACCCGCGGGTCCACGTCCCTGGGCGAGCTGGTCCGCAACCGCCCCATGGCCCAGCGCGCCCTGACCGCGCTGGACCGGCGGCCCGCCCCGGCGGCCGAGGCGGTGGCGGACGACGCGGTCACTTCTTGACGGTGATCCGGAAGACCGGGTGGTTCGGCGCGATGCGGCGCAGCTCGGCTTCGGGCGAGTCGGGGCCGACACCGCCGAAGAAGACGCCGACCTCGGCCTTCCAGCGCTTGAGATAGGCGCGCAGCAGCGGAACCTTGTCGTCGTCGGCGACCTCGGTCGCGGTGAAGACGTCCACGTTCCGGCCGAGGTGCAACTCGCCACCGCCGGCCGCCCGCATGTTGTGGGTCCACTGGACGTGACCGCGCGGGGCGAGCAGATACTGCTGTCCGTCCACGGTCAGCAGGTTCACCGGGGTGGTCCGCCACGCGCCGCTCTTGCGGCCGCGGACCGCCAGGACCCGAGAGCCCCACACGCTGATGCCGCGGCGGGTCAGCCAGGACACCGCGCGGTTCATGACGTTGACGGTGAACCAGCCGGGCTTCTGGACGTGTGTGGTCATGGCTACTTCCTCCTGGAAGCGACGTTCTCGCGGCGGGACGCGGGACGCGGGACGTGCGACGCGGAACGTGCGACGTGCGACGTGGTGTGAGCAGTGCTCTCGCTCACCATCAGTCTGCGGTAGAGCGACACCCCATGGCAAGAGCGGTGCTCTCTTTTTGGTTCGGCGCTCTCTTTTGTGTGCAGTGCTCTGACTTCGTGGCACACTGCTGCATATGAGGACCGCACAGGGCGCCCGCGCGCGGGCCAGGATGGAAGTCACCGCGGCCATCAAGGACGAGGCCCGCAGACAGCTCGCCGCGGAGGGGTCCGGCAAGCTCTCGCTGCGGGCCGTGGCCCGCGAGCTCGGCATGGTCTCCTCCGCGGTGTACCGCTACTACCCGAGCCGCGACGACCTGCTGACCGCGCTCATCATCGACGCGTACGACTCCATCGGCGAGTGCGCGGAGCGGGCCCACGACGAGACGGCCGCCGGCGCCGGCCCCCTGCCCCGCTGGATCGCGGTGTGCACGGCCGTGCGCGGCTGGGCGCTCGCCCATCCGCACGAGTACGCGCTGATCTACGGCTCCCCGGTGCCGGGCTACACGGCTCCCCAGACGACCGTTCCGCCCGCCTCCCGGGTCGGCGCCGTCCTCATCGGCCTCGTTCGCGACGCTCACCGGGGCCCCGGTCTCGTCGGCCTCGGCCTCTCCGCAGAGCTGCGCCCCGAGGCCGAGCGGCTGGCCGCCGACCTCGCGCCCGACCTGCCGCCCGAGGCGGCCATGGCACTCGTCGCGGCCTGGGCACAGCTCTTCGGGCTGGTGAGCTTCGAACTGTTCGGCCAGTTCAACCGGCTCGTGGAGGACCGCGAGACGTTCTTCGGGCATGCCGCGACCGGACTGGCGCACGCGGTCGGGCTGCGGTAGACGAGGCCGCGACGGATCGCCTAGGGCGGGCGACGAATCCCGTACGGCGGGCCGCTGAGCCCGTACGCCGCGCCACGGAGCCCGTGCGACAGGGCGCGGGGTTCGTACGGCGGGCCGGGGAATCGCGGAAATCCCGTGGGGCGGGCCGCGGAGCCCATGCGCCGCGCCACGGATTTGCGGAGCCTGTGCGGCGGGCCGCTGGGATCGCACGGCGGGCCGGGGCCGCGCCGGACGTACTTCCCGGGGAGTACGCGTGATCACCCCGCTCGGGCGACGCACGCCCCCGCCCGCTGCGTCTAGCGTGGCCGTCATGGAGGAGCAGCGCGTGCGCGGGCACGGCCCGGCGCAGTGGTGGCGGTACGGGCCGCCGTGGTGGCAGCGGTCGGACGCCGCCGAGCCGCCTGCCGCCCGCCTGCCGTGGCGCTCCACCCTGCTGCTCACCGCCTTCGTCCTGGTCGGCTCCAACTTCGCCGCGCACGGCCAGCCCGACAGGGTGCCGCTGGACACCTACGCGCGCGTACTCCTCCTGGTCGCCTCGGGGTTGCTGCTGTGGCGGCATCGTCACCCGGTGTCCGTCGTCTTCGGTACGGCCGCGGCCACCCTGGTCTACCTGGGCGCGGGCTACCCGTACGGGCCGGTCTTCCTGACCGTCGCCGTGAGCTGCGTCAGCGCGGTCGTCGCCGGTCACCGCAGGGCCGCCTGGACGTCCGTCGGGTTGCTGTGGGCCGGGCACGTGCTGGTCGCGCTCTGGCTCTATCGCCGACTGCCGCCGCCGGGCGACACGGGCGGGAGCATCAACGAGGAGATCGTGATCGCCACCTGGGTCCTGGCCATCGGCGCGCTGTCCGAACTGGCCCGGGTACGGCGCGAACAGTGGGTGCGGGAGCGGGCCGACCGTGCGCAGGCGGCCCGGCGGCGTGCCGACGAGGAGCGGCTGCGGATCGCCCGGGAGCTGCATGACGTCCTCGCGCACAGCATCTCCGTCATCAACGTGCAGGCGGGCATGGGGCTCACCCTGCTGGACAGCGACCCCGAGCAGGCCCGCGCCGCCCTCACCGCCATCAAGTCCGCCAGCAAGGAGGCGCTCGGTGAGGTGCGGCAGGTACTCGACACCCTGCGCGCCCCGGGTGCCGCGCCGCGCGCCCCCGCGCCGGGCCTGGACCGGCTGCCGGAACTGGTGGAGCAGGCGGCGGGTGCGGGGCTCACCGTCGAGATCGAGGGCGCGGCGCCGCGGCTCGCGCCGGGCGCCGATCTGGCCGCGTTCCGCATCGTCCAGGAAGCCCTCACCAACGTGGTGCGGCACTCGGGTTCGCGGCACGCGCGCGTGCGGTTCGACCACGACGCCGACTCGCTGCGGCTGCGCGTCGAGGACGACGGGCCCGCGACCGGTGGCGACGCCGGCGGCAGCGGCAACGGGCTGGCCGGAATGCGCGAGCGGGCCGCCGCCCTGGGTGGCACGATCGAGGCGGGCCCGCGCCCCGACGGCGGCTTCCGGGTGCTCGCCGTACTGCCGTCGCAGGCTAAGGCCGAGGAGGACGACCGGTGATCCGTGTACTGCTCGCCGACGACCAGTCCCTGGTGCGGGCCGGTTTCCGGGCGCTGCTCGACGCGCAGCCGGACATCGAGGTGGCCGGTGAGGCCGCCGACGGAGCCGAGGCGCTGGCCAAGGTGCGCGAACTGCGCCCGGACGTCGTCCTGATGGACATCCGCATGCCACGGCTCGACGGGCTGGCCGCCACCCGCCGTCTCGCCGGGGAGCCGGAGCTGCGGGACGTCAAGGTGGTCATGCTCACCACCTTCGAACTCGACGAGTACGTCTTCGAGGCGATCCGCTCCGGCGCCTCCGGCTTCCTGGTCAAGGACACCGAGCCGGACGAACTCGTGCGCGCCGTACGGGCGGTGGTGGCGGGCGACGCACTGCTGTCGCCGGGGGTGACCCGCCGCCTCATCGCCGAGTTCGCGGCCCGTTCCAAACAGCCCGCGGCCGCCGACGAACTGGCCCGGCTCACCGAGCGGGAACGGGAGGTGATGGCCCTGGTCGGCATCGGCCTGTCGAACGAGGAGATCGCCCGTCGCCTGGTGGTCAGCCCGCTCACCGCGAAGACCCATGTGAGTCGCACGATGGTCAAGCTGGGCGCCCGTGACCGGGCCCAACTGGTCGTCCTCGCCTATGAGTCGGGGCTGGTGCGCCCGGGCTGGCTCGGCTGAGCCCCGGCCGTCGGCCGGCGCTCAGCCGAGAACGTGGAGCGCGTGGGGTCGCGATGCGCCGCGGACCAGCCACGGCGGATCGCGGCCGGTCCGGCGGAGCGCTCAGTCGCGGACCGCCACGCGGGCCGTGTCCGCCTCGTCCACGGTGGACCGCGCGACCACACGCGACCCCCGGGCGGGCCGGCCGCGCACACCCGTGAGGGCGATCAGCAGGCCGGCCAGGGCGACGGCGGTGACGACCACGAACCCGGGCCGGTAGCTGTCGAGCACGGCCTGCGGAGTCGGGTCGGCGGGTGCCCCGGCGGTGACCACGGCGGTCACGATCGCCAGGAAGATCGCGCCGCCCACCTGGACCGAGGTGTTCAGCAGCCCGGAGACCATGCCCTGCTCGTGGTCCGCGACGCCGTTGGTGGCCTGGATGTTGAGCGAGGGGAAGACCAGCGCGCAGGCCGCGCCGATCAGCAGCATCGAGGGCAGGACCACGGCCGCGTACACCGGATCGAGGTCGACGCGCAGAAACAGCGCGTATCCGGCGACCATCAGCGCGAAGCCCGTCGCGATCAGCCGTGGGGTGCCGAACCGGTCGACGATCGAGCCGACCTTGGTGGAGGACACCGCCACCAGCGCGCCCGCGGGCAGGAAGGCCAGCGCGGTGTGCAGCGCCGACCAGCCGAGCAGCGACTGCATATACAGAGTGGTCAGGAACTGGAAGCCGACGTACGACCCGAAGAAGGCCACCGCGCCGAGCTGGGCGCGGACCTGGCTGCCCGAGCGCAGTACGCCGAGCCGGATCAGCGGGCCCGGGGAGCGCCGTTCCACCAGGACGAACGCGGTCAGCAGCGCGGCGACCGCGAGGAAGGACAGCAGGGTGCGGGCCGAGGCCCAGCCGATCTGAGGTGCCTCGACGACGGTGAAGACGAGCAGCAGCATCGACGCGGTGCCGAGGACGGCGCCGGGGAGGTCGTAGCCGTCGTGGTCCCGCTCGCGGGCGCTGCGCGGCAGCAGCCGGAGTCCGGCGAGCAGCGCGACCAGGGCAATGGGCGCGGGCAGCAGCATCGTCAGCCGCCAACTGGCCTCGGTGAGCAGCCCGGACAGCACCAGGCCCATGGAGAACCCGGTGGCCGCGCAGGTGGTGTAGATGGACAGGGCGCGGTTGCGCAGCGGGCCCTCCGGAAACGTGGTGGTGATGATCGACAGGCCCGCGGGCGCCGTGAAGGCCGCACTCAGGCCCTTGATGAAACGGCTGGCGATCAGCAGCGGCCCCGAGTCGACCAGCCCGCCGAGCAGCGAGGCCAGCGCGAAGACGGCCAGGGCCACCAGGAACACCTGGCGTCGGCCGAGCAGATCGGCGGCGCGTCCGCCGAGGAGCAGCAGTCCGCCGTACCCCAGGATGTAGCCGCTGACGATCCATTGCAGCGTCGACGTGGACAGGTGGAGATCGGAGCCGATGGACGGCAGGGCGACGCCGACCATCGACACATCGAGCGCGTCGAGGAACATGGCGGCGCAGAGCACGAGCAGCGTGCCCCACAGCCGTGGGGTCCAGCGTCCCTCGGACGCGGCGGTGAGCGGAGAGGTCATGACCGCAGGCTATATGTGCATGCATTAAATGCAAGTGCATTTAATGTGGACGAAACAATGTTGCTTCTCTGCTACCGTGCGTTCATGGCGGCGAAGAAGGCCGAGCAGGCGCTCGTGGACCAATGGCGGGACATCCTGGCACTGCACGCGCGCACTCAGTGCGAACTCGACCGCGCGCTGAGCGGACACGGCCTGTGCGCCAGCGACTTCGAGGTGCTGGACCTGCTGTCCCAGGCCGCCGGGGCGAACCGCGGCTGCTCGCTGCGCATCCAGGAGATCTCCGAGCGGATCCACCTCAGCCAGAGTGCGCTGTCCCGGCTGATCGCCCGTCTGGAACGGGACGGCCTCGTAGAGCGCGCCATGTGCGCGGAGGACCGGCGGGGTGTGCGCGTGGTGCTCACGGCGAAGGGGCGCGCGCTGCACGGACAGGTGCTGCCGGTGCAGCGCGCGGTGTTGACCCGGATGCTGGCGGGCTGACCGGCACGCAGTCGGATCGCGGACCTCTCCCGCCCCGGCGCGGCCGACGCCGCGTCCCCGCTGCCGTTCGGCACCTCACCCCGGTGCCACAGCGCGAGGTACAACCGGCCGACGGACCGGCCAGTTGGGCGGCGCTCGCCTTGACTCGATCCGCACGGTCACCGGCCGCCGCTCCGACAGCCGTACGTTCCGCACCGCGTCGCCGACCGCGTCCGCCGCAACGTTCCCGTACCCGCCGCGGTCGTGACGCCCGGTCCGGCATTTCACGGAGCCGACGGACCACGACCGGTCGAACCCGTGTGTCCGCCCCGCCCCTTCGGGGAACGGCGGGCGGTGCTGCCACCTGTGCCCGGCGCGGCGGTCGGCGTCGGTCCCCGCGCGCGCAGGCGGCGTGTCACCGCGGCGGCGCGGTAAGGCGCCGACCGGCCACGGCGCGAGGTCGGGCCGCGGCGCCGCGCACGGCGGAGGGCGGGCGGCGGACGGCTCAGTCTCCGCGGTGGTTCGCTGAGCGGCGCCGTGGTGTCAACCGGCCACCGCGCGCCGGGTCGTGACACCGATGAGGGCCGCCAGGGCGGCCAGCACCGCGACGCTGGTGAGCGCGGCGGGCAGCGAGAACCGGTCGGCCATGAGACCGATCGCGGGCGGCCCGAGGAGCATGCCCCCGTACCCCAGGGTGGAGGCGATCGCGACACCGCTCGGGCCGGCGAGCGTCCCGGCCCGCTCCACGGCGATCGGGAAGAGGTTGGCGAGACCCAGTCCGGTGACGGCGAAGCCGATCAGGGCCGCCCACACGGAGGGGGTGAACGAGCCCAGGAGCATGCCGACCGTCGCGACGGTGCCGCCCGCGACCACGGTCCGGGCGCGGCCGAGGCGCTCCAGCAGGGCCGTACCGGTCAGCCGTCCGATGGTCATGGCGAGTGCGAAGCACGAGTAGCCGGCCGCCGCGACGCCCGGTGAGGTGTCCAGGTCCTGTTCTAGGTGGAGGGCGCCCCAGTCGGCCATGGCGCCCTCGCCGTAGGCCGAGCACAGTGCGATCAGGCCGAGGACGACCACCGGCCCGCGGGTCCGGCCGTCGACGCGCCGCGGTGCCTCGGCGGCCGCGTCATGCGCGGGCTCGGGCGGGCGCGGCGGCTCGTGCCGCAGCAGTGCGGGACCCGCGGCGGCGGTCACCAGCAGTCCGACGACGGTCAGGCCCAGCAGATGCCGCGTGGGGGACAGGTCCCCGGCGACCAGCCCGCCGAGCCCGGCTCCGATCATGCCGCCGAGGCTGAAGGCCGCGTGGAAGCCAGGCATGATGGGTCGCCCGAGCGCGGCGACCAGGTCGACGGCCGCGCTGTTGAAGGCGACGTTGATCCCGCCGTAGGCCGCGCCGAACACCAGCAGGACGCCGCCCAGCGCGGGCGCGGAGTGGGTGAGCGGGGGCAGGGCGACGCTGAGCGAGAGCAGGACGGCGCAGCCGACGGTGACCGGATGCGCGCCGAAGCGGCGGCACAGACGTCCGGTGAGGGTCATGGTGATGACGGCACCCGCCGAGACGCCGAGCAGGGCGAGCCCCAGCGTGCTCGCGGAGGAGCCGGTCTGGTGCTTGATGGCGGGGATGCGGACGACCCAGCCCGCGAAGATGAAGCCGTCGAGGGCGAAGAAGGCGGTGATCGCCACGCGAAGCCGGGTCAGCGTGTCACCCGGCACGACGCTGTGCGCACGGTGTTTGTTTATTGGCGACACAAAGTCAGGCTAGAGGCGCGTCAGGGGCGGGGCAAGGGAGCCGACATGTGTGACCTGCCCCCGCCCGTGCCGGACATGTGACCCGCCCCCGTCGGTGCCGGGCGAGTGACCCACCCCCCGACCGGTACCGGGCGGGCCGTCAGACCGTTGCCAGCAGCAGTTCCTCGCCGCTCGACGGCCGCAGGCCGTCCGTCCGGCCCGCGAAGTAGCGCTCGGACAGCTCCGCCGCCGATACGTGCCGGGCCCGGCCGAAGCCGGCCCGCAGGGCCAGGTCCACCAGCTCCTCCGGGACGAAGAAGCTGATGAAGGGCGTACCGGAGGAGCGCGCCGCCTCCTCCATCGCCCGGCGCAGCGGGCGCTCCTCCGGCTCGACCCGCTCCAGCGTCGGCATGAACGTCGTGGCGAGCGTGGAGCCGAGCGCCAGCGCGGCGGCCTCGCGCAGCATGGCCTCGACGGCCACCCGGGTGAGGTACATGGTGACGCCCGTCGAGGCCACGACGGCCGGCCGGTCCGCCGCGAAGCCCGCCCCCGACAGCCGCTCCCACCAGGACTCGGTCTCGAAGTCGACCGGTACGAGCCGTAGCCACTCCGGGACGCCGTACCCCGCCTCGGCCAGCCGCCGTCGTTTCCATGCCTGCTGACCGGGCCGGTCGATCTCGAACACTGTCAGGCCCGCGGCGACCTCCGGCCTGCGCTGCGCGAAAGAGTCGAGTCCGGCGCCGAGGAGCACGTACTGGCCGACACCCTCGGGGGCCCGCTCGACCACCAGGTCCTCGACGAAGCGGGCCCGCGCCACGATCGAGGCGCGCATGAGCCGGGTCTCCCGCGGATCCATGTCCGGGCGTGCCCGCCAGTCCTCGCCCGGGTCCGCCAGCCGTAGGCCGACCTCGTCGTCCAGCACGTGCGGTGGCGCATCGACCAGCACATGCAGGGCCCGCCACAGGGCGACCCGGACCGCCGTCGGATCCGCGACCGCCTCCGTCCCGTCCGCCACGATGCCTCTCCTTCCGTTCGGGTGCGGCCCGTCCGTTTCCGTTCGGGGCCCGGCCCGTTCGTACGAGGCGCGGGGCATCCGTACGGAGCGCGGGCCGCTCCCGGCTACCCAGCCTGCTGCACGGCGGGCCCGGTCGCGCGTCGTATGCGTGCTCTTCGCCGGTCCGTGTGTTCGGAGTCTGGGATACAAGTCGGTTAATGCTTGTCCACGTGCTGGTTGCGGGACGGTGAGCAGTCCATGATGGGCCCATGACGTTGGCCTCGCGCGCTTTCGCGCAACTGGCGACCTGGCCCGATCTGAGGCGTGCCGTGCCGAGCTGCGGCCAGGGCCAGGCACTCCGTTCGGCGCAGGGCGAGATCGCCCACTTCCACTCGGACCGGGATGTCGACCTGCTGTTGACGGACCGCGCCATCCGGCGGTTCGCCAAGGATCTCAGGGACACCGGGGCGATCCGCATCGTGCCCGGCTCGCAGTGGGTGACGATACGTCTCGACGCCGCGAGCGATGTCGACCTGGTGCTGACGCTGGTGAGCGTCGCCCTCCAGGCCCAGTTGGTCTGGTCGGACCCCGTCGGCAGGCCCTTGCTCGGCTGCAACGACCAGCGGGGCGCGGGGTTCGTACGGGTCGACCCCGGCGGCATCTGAAGCGGCCGCCGCCCGTGCGTCAGCGGCCGCCGCCCGTGCGTTGCTCGCCGCGCCGCTCGTGCACCGCATGCGGCGCCGCCGGCGCACCACCTGCCGTGCCGCCTCGCGCACCGCCGCCCGGTGTGCCGTTCACACGGCGAGGACCCGGATCCCCGCCTCCTCGAACCGGCGTGCCGTCCGCGGTGCCACCGTCGCGTCCGTGACCAGCGTGTCCACCTCCTCGGCCGCGCAGATCCGGGCGAACGCCCGCTGCCCCAGTTTGCTGGAGTCGGCGGCGACGACCACCCGCTCGGCCCGCTCGCACAGCAGCCGGTTGATGGCCGCCTCCGCCTCGTCGTGCGCCGCGGCACCGTGCACGACGTCGAAGGCGACGACCCCGAGCACCGCCACGTCGAGCGTGATCTGGCCGAGTACCCCGTCCGCGAGCGGGCCGATCAGCTCGTACGACTGCGGGCGTGCGACCCCGCCGGTCACCACGATCTTGAACTGGGGCCGCACGGCCAGCTCGTTGGCGATGTTGAGCGCGTTGGTGACGACCGTCAGCGCGGGCGAGCCGACGGCGAGGTCGGCGCGCACGGCCAGGGCGCGGGCCACCTCCGTCGTGGTGGTGCCGCCGGTCAGGCCCACCGCCTGGCCGGGCGCGAGGAGAGAGGCCACCGCCCGGGCTATGCGCTGCTTCTCGGAGGCGTGGCGGGCGGTCTTGTAACGCAGTGGCAGCTCGTACGAGACGCCGTGCACCACCGCACCGCCCCGGGTGCGCACCAGCATCTGCTGCTCGGCGAGCCGGTCGAAGTCGCGCCGGATGGTCGCCGCCGAGACCGCCAGCTCGGCCGCCGCCTCCTCGACATCCAACCGACCGCGCTCGACGAGCAGTTCCAGCAGTGCCTTCCAGCGGGCGTCGCGCGACATCCGCGGCCTCCGTTGCCCCGTCCCGTTCTCCGTCCAGCTTTCGTCCAGCGGTGACCCTAGCGCACCCTTGATGCGGACGAATGCTTGATTGTGCTCGAAATGTGGCTCTATCTTGCATGAACAAGCAGCCGATGGAGGGGTGTGGCATGACTCATGTCGAGGACGAGCTGAACAGCCAGCCCGCATGCTGGACCCGGGCGGCGGAGTCGGCGCGGCGGCACGGCGGGGCGCTGCCCGGAGCGGGGGAGCGGGTCGCGATCGTCGGCTGCGGCACCTCGTACTTCATGGCGCAGGCCGCCGCCGCCCTGCGCGAGGGCGCGGGCCAGGGCGAGACGGACGCCTTCGCCGCGTCCGAGTTCCCGTACGGCCGCGCCTACGACCGGGTCGTCGCCCTCACCCGCTCCGGCACCACCACCGAAGTGCTGGACCTGCTCGACCGGTTGCGCGGCAGCACTCCCACCACCGCCGTCACCGCCGACCCGGACACCCCGGTGCGGACGGCCGCCGACGAGGTCGTGGTGCTGGACTTCGCCGACGAACGCTCCGTCGTGCAGACCCGGTTCGCCACCAGCGCGCTCACCCTGTTCCGCGCCCACCTGGGCCTGCACACCGACGCCGTCGTCGCCGACGCCCGTACCGCGCTGTCCGCCCCGCTGCTCGAAGGACTGGTCGACTGCACGCAGTTCACCTTCCTCGGCCGCGGCTGGACCGTCGGCCTCGCGCACGAGGCCGGGCTGAAGATGCGCGAGGCCGCACTGTCCTGGACCGAGGCATACCCGGCGATGGAGTACCGGCACGGCCCCATCAGCATCACCAGCGGCACCACGGCGACCTGGATGATCGGCGAGGCGCCCGAGGGCCTCGCCGCACAGGTGCGCGGGACGGGCGGCCGATGGATCGAGGGCACGCTCGACCCGCTGGCCGAACTCGTCCGCGCCCAGCGGCTCGCGGTGGCCGTCGCCGCCCGCCGGGGCCTCGACCCCGACCGGCCGCGGCACCTCACCCGCTCCGTGATCCTCGCCCCCTGACCCGCGCCGCAAGGAGAAGCCGTGCCCCTTGCAGCCACCCGGGAACTGGTCGCCCGCGCCGCCCAACAGCGCTCCGCCGTCGCCGCGTTCAACGTCATCACCCTGGAGCACATCGAAGCCGTCGTCGCGGGGGCCGAGGCGGCCGACGCGCCCGTGATCCTCCAAGTCAGCGAGAACACGGTCAAGTTCCGCCACGGCCGGCTGCTCCCGCTGGCCCGCGCGGCCGTCGCCGCCGCCGAAGGGGCCGGCATACCGGTCGCCCTGCACCTCGACCATGTGCACAGCGACGACCTGCTGCGCCGGGCGCCGGGCGCCGGGTTCGGCTCGGTGATGTACGACGCGGCCCGCCTGCCGTACGCCGAGAACCTGGCCGCCACCCGCGCCGCCGCCGACTGGGCGCACGCCCGGGGGCTGTGGATCGAGGCCGAGTTGGGCGAGGTGGGCGGCAAGCCGGGGC
>NZ_JBSGBN010000169.1:0-18334 GCF_053601275.1 Streptomyces sp. NPDC004752
GGCGCGAGGTGAAGGAGCGGCGCGGCGAGGTCCTCGCCGCGCTGCGGGAGGTGCGGCAGCGGACCGCCGGGATGCTCGCCGAGCAGGCCAGGGAGCATGCCGCGCGGTGGGCCGAGGCGGACCGGGAGCAGCTGGGGCTGGCGGCGGCGCAGGAGACCGGGGACGCCGATGCCGTGGCCCGGGCCGAGACGGTGCTGGCCGCGGCGCAGTGGGAACTCGGGGAGGTCCAGGAGGCGGCGCGGCGGTGCCAGGACGAGGCACACGCGCGTGCCGTCGAGATCCTCGCCGAGGCGCGCGTGCGGGAGGATTGGATCGCCCGCGAGACCGAGCGGGTGCTGCGTGAGCACGGCGAGGCGTGGGACGACATGCAGGCGCAGATGGACTGCGTACGCAACAGCCTCAGCTCGCTGACCGGGCGCACTGTCCGGGAGTGACGCGGACGCGGTCTGCGTCGCGTCCCCGGGAGTGACGCGGTCCGCGCCGCGTCGGCTCTTCCCGCGCACCGGGCCCGCGGGTACGCCACCGGCGACCGGGCTCGTCATGAAGTCAGGCGTGAAGTCCGCCATGAAGTCCGGCGCGAAGTCCGGCGGGAACGCCGACAGGACGAGCAACGGACTGAAGCAGCCGCGTCAGTCCTGCAGCACCGGGAAGCGGCGCGGTGCGAGGAGCAGCAGGGCCAGGAAGGCCAGGGCCGCCGCGCAGGCCGCTCCCAGGTACACCGCGTGCACCGCCTCGGCGATCGCGTGCCGGGTGGACTCCGAGGCGGCGCCGGCGTCCAGGGAGCGGGTCACCGTGTCCAGGTCGCCCGCGCCGCCCAGCCGGGCGGCCAGCACGCCGTTGGCGATCGCGCCGAACACGGCGGCGCCGAGCGTCTGGCCGGTCTGGCGGCAGAACAGGATGGAGGCGGTGGCCGTGCCGCGCTCCGCCCAGTCCACCGTCGACTGGACGCCGATGATCAGCGGCAGTTGGAACAGGCCGAGCGCGGCGCCGAGCAGCAGCATCAGCAGCGTCGGCTGCCACGCCGCGCCCGGGTACGGCAGGAACGGGAACGCGAACAGGATCAGCGTGGCCGTGCCGATGCCGAGCAGCGCGGTGTCGCGGAAGCCGATGCGCCGGTACACGTGCTGGCTCAGCGCCGCCGACACCGGCCAGGTCAGGGTCCATACGGAGAGCACGAATCCGGCGGCCACGGGGGCCAGGCCGAGCACCGACTGCGCGTACGTCGGCAGGAACACCGTGGGCGCCACCATCAGCAGGCCCAGCGCGCCCAGCGCGAGGTTGACCGCCGCGATCGTACGGCGCCGCCACACCCACCCGGGGATGATCGGCTCCGCAGCCCGGCGCTCCACCCACACCACGACCGCGACCAGGGCGAGGCCCGTGCCGAACAGGGAGAGGGACGGCGCGGACAGCCACGCCCACGCCACCCCGCCCTGCACCAGCGCGGTCAGCAGCGCCCCGCCGCATGCGAACACGGCCAGCGCGCCCGCCCAGTCGATGCGCGGGCGGGTGCGCGGCTCGCGCGGGGGCTCGTGGAGATGACGGACGATCAGCCACAGGGCCGCCGCGCCGATGGGCAGGTTGACCAGGAAGATCCACCGCCAGTCCGCGTAGGCCGCCAGCACACCGCCGAGCCCCGGACCCGCGACGGCCGACACCGCCCACACCGTGGACAGCTTGGACTGGATCTTCGGGCGCTCCTTCAGCGGGTACAGATCGGCCGCGAGCGTCTGTACCGTGCCCTGCAACGCCCCGCCGCCCAGGCCCTGCACGATGCGGAACGCGATCAGCGCCGCCATGTTCCAGGCGAGCGCGCACAGCAGCGAGCCGATCAGGAAGAGGGCCGCGCCCGCGACCAGGACCGGCTTGCGGCCGAAGGTGTCGGAGAGCTTGCCGTAGACGGGGAGGGTGACGGTGACGGCGAGCAGATAGCCGGAGAACAGCCAGGAGAAGACGGAGAAGCCGCCGAGGTCGCCGACGATCTGCGGGACGGCCGTGGAGACGATGGTGGAGTCGAGTGCCGCCAGTGCCATCGCGAGCATCAGGGCGGCGACCACCGCGCCCCGGCGACTCGTTGCGGCCTGCTGAGCGGCGTCCCGTATCGCGGGTTTCGTGCTGCCCACCGGAGTCCCTCCCCTGACTGGTTTCCCCGTGCATCCATCCGGCGTACGACAGCTTCCCACTTGACCCTGACGCGACGGGAGGGTGGAGGCTTCCTTGGCCGGAGGGTGGAGCCGACCCCGAGAGGGGCTCCACCCAGCGGTGGACGGCCCCTAGGGGTATCTCCGTACTGAGGCCCGGGGAGGGTTCGTCCCGGCGGAGGACGAGAGTCACCCGCCATCGTCCTTAATCTGGCTTTACGCCGCTGGGGGGCGGCTCTCCGCACAACAGGGGTGGGGTTTTCCCCAGGAGAAGACGGGGCTGTGCACCAGCGCGCGGCACCCCCGTCGGCCACGAGACTCATCGACGTACCGCTTCGCGCCACTCAAGCGCAAACCGACATAGGAGACTTACCGTGACATCGGCTGTGACCACTCCCAGGCACGGGGGTACTGGAGGGCGTACGGCCGTTGCCGCGCGGGCGCTGCAGGTCGTCAAGGCGTACGGCTCCGGGGAGACCCGGGTCGTCGCCCTCGACCATGTCGACGTGGACATCGCCCGCGGCCAGTTCACCGCGATCATGGGCCCCTCGGGGTCCGGCAAGTCCACCCTGATGCACTGCCTCGCCGGTCTCGACACGGTCACCGGCGGACAGATCTACCTGGACGAGACCGAGATCACCGGCCTGAAGGACAAGAAGCTCACCCAACTGCGCCGGGACCGGATCGGGTTCATCTTCCAGGCGTTCAACCTGCTGCCGACGCTGAACGCGATCGAGAACATCACCCTGCCCATGGACATCGCCGGGCGGAAGCCGGACAAGGCGTGGCTGGACCGGGTCGTGGAGACCGTCGGCCTGGCCGGGCGGCTCAAGCACCGGCCGAACCAGCTCTCCGGCGGCCAGCAGCAGCGGGTCGCCGTGGCCCGCGCGCTGGCCGCCCGCCCCGAGATCATCTTCGGTGACGAGCCGACCGGAAACCTCGACTCCCGGGCGGGCGCCGAGGTCCTGGGCTTTCTGCGCCGCTCGGTCGACGAACTCGGCCAGACCATCGTGATGGTCACCCACGACCCGGTGGCCGCCTCGTACGCGGACCGGGTGCTCTACCTCGCCGACGGCGCCATCGTCGACGAGATGTACCAGCCGACCGCCGACCAGGTCCTCGACCGCATGAAGGACTTCGACGCCCGGGGGCGCACGTCATGACCGTGCTGAAGACCTCGCTGCGCAACTTCTTCGCGCACAAGGGCCGCATGGCGCTGTCGGCGATCGCGGTCCTGCTGTCGGTCGCGTTCGTGTGCGGCACCCTGGTGTTCACCGACACCATGAACACGACGTTCGACAAGCTGTTCTCGGTGACCGCGTCCGACGTCACCGTCTCGCCCAAGGACACCAAGGGCGATCAGGGCCCCCGCAACGGCGTGCCGCGGTCGCTGCCCGCCGCCACGCTGGACCGGGTCAAGACGGTGGAGGGCGTCAAGTCGGCCGAGGGCGCGGTCAGTTCGATGAGCGTGACGGTGGTGGACCGGGACAACGAGAACGTGGGCTCCACCACCGGCGCGCCCACCATCGCGGGCAACTGGACCCGTAACGACCTGCGCTCGATGGACATCACCTCCGGGCACGCCCCGCGCGGGCCGACCGAGGCGATGGTCGACGCGGACACCGCCGACAAGCACCACCTGAAGCTCGGCGACGAACTGCGGACCATCGCGCAGACCGGTGACTTCACGGCCCGGATCGTCGGCATCGCCACCTTCAAGGTGACCAACCCCGGCGCCGCCGTCGTCTACTTCGACACCGCCACCGCCCAGCGCCATCTGCTCGGCGCCACCGGCCGGTACACCCAGGTCAATGTCACCGCCGCGACGGGCGTCTCCGACGCGCAGCTCAAGCGGAATGTCGCCGGGGCGCTCGGCGGACCGTACAAGTTCCAGACGGCCAAGGAGAACGCCGACGAGAACCGCAAGGACGTCGGCGCCTTCATGGACGTCATCAAGTACGCCATGCTCGGCTTCGCCGGGATCGCCTTCCTGGTGGGCATCTTCCTGATCATCAACACCTTCTCGATGCTGGTCGCCCAGCGCACACGCGAGATCGGCCTGATGCGGGCCCTCGGCTCCTCCCGCGGGCAGGTCAACCGGTCGGTGCTGATCGAGGCGCTGCTGCTCGGTTTCGTCGGCTCGATCCTCGGGGTCGGCGCCGGCGTCGGCATCGCGGTCGGCCTGATGAAGCTCATGGGCGCGGCGGGCATGGAACTGTCGACCCGGGACCTGACCGTCAAGGCCACCACCCCGGTGGTGGGCCTGGTGCTCGGGGTGGTCGTCACCGTGCTGGCCGCCTATCTGCCGGCCCGGCGCGCCGGCAAGGTTTCCCCGATGGCCGCGCTGCGCGACGCCGGCACACCGGCCGACGGCCGGGCGGGCCTGGTGCGCGGGCTGATCGGCCTGGTGCTCACCGGCGCCGGCGCCGCCGCCCTGTACGCGGCGGGCACCGCCGACAAGGCGACCGACGGCTCGCTCGTCCTCGGCCTGGGCATCGTGCTGACCCTGATCGGCTTCGTCGTCATCGGCCCGCTGCTGGCCGGCGGCGTGGTCCGGGTGATCAGCGTGGTGCTGCTGCGGGCCTTCGGACCGGTCGGCCGCATGGCCGAGCGCAACGCCCTGCGCAACCCGCGCCGCACCGGAGCCACCGGCGCCGCCCTGATGATCGGCCTCGCGCTGGTCGCCTGCCTGTCGGTGGTCGGCTCCTCCATGGTCGCCTCCGCCACCAGCGAACTGGACAAGTCGGTCGGCGCGGACTTCATCATCGAGGGCAACCAGCCGATCGTGCCGCAGGCGGAGAAGGCCATGCAGCAGACGCCGGGCCTGGCCCACGTCACCCGCTACAAGGACATCGACGCCACCCTCACCTCGCCCGACGGCAAGGCCGACGACTCGGGCCTCACGGCCGCGGACCCGACGTACGCCGACGACCTGCGCCGCCCGACCACCGAGGGCACCCTGAAGGACGCCTACGGCACCGGCGCCATGTCGGTGGGCTCCGACTACGCCAAGAAGCACGGCGTGCACGTCGGCGACACCCTCACCGTCGCCTTCAAGGGCGGCCGGACGGCCAGGCTGAAGGTGGCCGCGATCACCGACGACTCCACCGCGATCGACCAGGGCGCGCGCTACACGAGCATCGCCACCATGGAGAAGTACCTCCCCAAGAGCCAGATCCCGCCGAACGTGATCATGTTCGCGAAGGCGGAGAGCGGCCACGAGAAGCAGGCGTACGCGGCGCTGAAGAGCGCGCTGAAGAAGTACCCGACCTATCAGGTGAGGGACCAGACCGACTACAAGAAGGAACTGCAGGACCAGGTAGGCCAGCTCCTCAACATGGTCTACGGCCTGCTCGCCCTGGCGATCATCGTCGCGGTCCTGGGCGTGGTGAACACCCTGGCGCTGTCGGTGGTCGAGCGGACGCGGGAGATCGGCCTGATGCGGGCCATCGGCCTCTCCCGCCGCCAGCTGCGCCGCATGATCCGCATGGAGTCCGTGGTCATCGCCCTCTTCGGCGCCCTCCTCGGCCTCGGCCTGGGCATGGGCTGGGGCACCACCGCCCAGAAGCTGCTCGCCCTGGAGGGCCTGGGCGTCCTGGACATCCCCTGGCCGACGATCATCGGCGTCTTCATCGGCTCGGCTTTCGTGGGCCTGTTCGCCGCGCTGATCCCGGCGTTCCGGGCGGGCCGGATGAACGTACTGAACGCGATCGCCACGGAGTAGCGATGTAGCGATGTAGCGATCTCAAGGCCGCCGCAGACGGGGGTTGCGGGGGGAAGGGCCGGGCCCGGTGGACGATCCACCGGGCCCGGCCCAGTTCATCCGCGGGAGTGCAGGATGCGGCCGATGTGCAGAACGACCACCGTGGCCGAGTCCTCCTCGATCTGGTACATGAGCCGGTACGGTCCGGTGTGCATCCGCCGCAGATCGGGCGACCCGAGGGCGATGGACCCGTCAGGGCGTGGATCGTCGGCGAGCAGATCGGCGGCCGCGAACACCCGGCCAAGCCCGTCCGGATCCTCCTTGAGGAAGCGAACCGCGCTGTCGGTGGCCAGTTCGTGCCAGATGATCCGGAAGGTCACTCGCCCCCCAGACCGAGCATCTTGCGGACCTCTTCCTGCGGGACACCGACGAACGTGCCGTTCGCCTTCTCCGCTCGGTAGCGGATAAGAGCGAGCTGTTCCTCCAGCTCAAGCACTCGCTCCTCCAGCTCCGCCAACTCGCTGGGGTTTATGAAGACGGCCGCGGCCTGGCCGTGATCCGTGATGGTGATGCGCTCGCGTGCGTTCGCCGTCCGGCGAACGAGGGACCCGAACCGGGCGCGGGCCTCAGTGATGGGGAACGTAGCACTCATGTGCAGAACTGTACGGTTCATGCACCGTCCAGTCGATCGCTCTCACGGGTGAACGCCCCGCGGGCGTCGTAGGCTGGACACCCCCGGCCCGCACAGCGTGTCGGGTCATTCGCGTTGCCCATCCCCGGACGGAAGCCCCTCTCCATGAGCCTGCACGGTCTGCTCGACGCCGTCGTCAAGGACGCCGCCCTCGCGGAAGCGATCAAGGCGGCAGCCGACGGCAACCGCATGCACGTCGACCTGGTCGGCCCCCCGGCGGCCCGCCCCTTCGCGGTCGCCGCCCTGGCCCGCGAGACCGGTCGCCCCGTGCTCGCCGTGACGGCGACGGGCCGCGAGGCCGAGGACCTGGCCGCCGCGCTCCGCTCACTGCTGCCGGCGCAGGGCGTCGTGGAGTACCCCTCCTGGGAGACCCTCCCGCACGAGCGGCTCAGCCCGCGCAGCGACACCGTCGGCCGCCGCCTCGCCGTGCTGCGCCGCCTCGCCCACCCCAGCCCCGACGACCCCGAGACCGGCCCGGTCTCCGTCGTCGTCGCCCCCGTGCGCTCCGTGCTCCAGCCACAGGTCAAGGGCCTCGGCGACCTCGAACCGGTGGCCCTGAGAAGCGGCCGGAACGCCGACCTGAACGAGATCGTGGACGCCCTCGGCGCCGCCGCGTACGCGCGCGTGGAGCTGGTCGAGAAGCGCGGCGAGTTCGCGGTGCGCGGCGGCATCCTCGATGTGTTCCCGCCCACCGAGGAGCACCCCCTGCGCGTCGAGTTCTGGGGCGACGACGTCGAGGAGATCCGCTACTTCAAGGTCGCCGACCAGCGCTCCCTGGAGGTCGCCGAGCACGGCCTGTGGGCACCGCCCTGCCGCGAGCTGCTGCTCACCGACGACGTACGCACGCGTGCGCGTACCCTCGCCGAGGAACACCCCGAACTGGGCGAACTGCTCGGGAAGATCGCCGAGGGCATCGCGGTCGAGGGCATGGAGTCCCTGGCCCCCGTCCTGGTCGACGACATGGAGCTGCTGCTCGACGTCCTGCCCGCGGGCGCCATGGCCGTCGTCTGCGACCCGGAGCGGGTACGCACCCGTGCCGCCGATCTCGTCGCCACCTCGCAGGAGTTTCTGCAGGCGTCCTGGGCGGCCACCGCCGGCGGCGGCAAGGCCCCCATCGATGTCGGCGCGGCCTCCCTGTGGTCCATCGCGGCCATCCGGGACCGGGCCCGTGAGCTGGGCATGATGTGGTGGTCGGTGTCCCCGTTCGCCGCCGACGAGTCGCTGACATCGGCCGCTGACGCGGCGGGGGATCCCGACACCCTCAAGCTGCGCATGCACGCGCCGGAGACCTACCGGGGCGACACCGCCAAGGCGCTCGCCGACACCAAGGGCTGGCTCGCCGACGGCTGGCGCACGGTCTTCGTCACCGAGGGCCATGGACCGGCCGCCCGTACGGCGGAGGTACTCGGCAACGAGGGCGTCGCGGCCCGCCTGGAGGTCGACCTCGGGGAGATCGCGCCGTCCGTCGTGCACGTGGCGTGCGGCTCGATCGACTACGGCTTCGTCGACCCGGAACTGCGGCTCGCCGTGCTCACCGAGACCGACCTGTCCGGGCAGAAGGCGGCCGGCCGGGACGGCGCCCGCATGCCCGCCCGCCGCCGCAAGACCATCGACCCGCTGACCCTGGAGGCGGGCGACTACATCGTCCACGAGCAGCACGGCGTCGGCCGCTACATCGAGATGGTGCAGCGCACCGTGCAGGGCGCCACCCGCGAGTACCTGGTCGTCGAGTACGCGCCCGCCAAACGCGGCCAGCCCGGCGACCGCCTCTACATCCCCACCGACCAGCTGGAGCAGATCACCAAATACGTCGGCGGCGAGGCCCCCACCCTGCACCGCCTGGGCGGCGCGGACTGGACGAAGACCAAGGTACGCGCGAAGAAGGCCGTCAAGGAGATCGCCGCCGACCTGATCAAGCTGTACAGCGCGCGGATGGCCGCCCCCGGCCACGCCTTCGGCACGGACACCCCCTGGCAGCGCGAACTGGAGGACGCCTTCCCGTACGCCGAGACCCCCGACCAGCTGACCACCATCTCCGAGGTCAAGGAGGACATGGAGAAGTCGGTCCCGATGGACCGACTGATCTGCGGGGACGTCGGCTACGGCAAGACGGAGATCGCGGTACGGGCCGCCTTCAAGGCGGTGCAGGACGGCAAGCAGGTCGCGGTGCTCGTGCCGACCACGCTGCTGGTGCAGCAGCACTCCGGGACGTTCGGCGAACGCTACGCGCAGTTCCCGGTGAACGTGCGCGCCCTGTCCCGCTTCCAGACCGACACCGAGGCCAAGGCGGTCCTGGAGGGGCTGGGAGACGGCTCGGTGGACGTCGTCATCGGCACCCACCGCCTCTTCTCCTCGGAGACCAAGTTCAAGGACCTCGGCCTGGTCATCGTCGACGAGGAACAGCGCTTCGGCGTCGAGCACAAGGAACAGCTGAAGAAGCTGCGCGCCAACGTCGACGTCCTGACGATGTCCGCGACCCCGATCCCGAGAACCCTGGAGATGGCGGTCACCGGCATCCGCGAGATGTCCACGATCACCACCCCGCCGGAGGAGCGGCACCCGGTGCTGACCTTCGTCGGCCCCTACGAGGAGAAGCAGATCGGCGCCGCGATCCGCCGCGAACTGCTGCGCGAGGGCCAGGTCTTCTACATCCACAACCGGGTCGAGTCGATCGACCGGGCCGCCGCCCGGCTGCGGGAGATCGTCCCCGAGGCCCGCATCGCCACCGCGCACGGCCAGATGTCGGAGTCGACGCTGGAGCAGGTCGTCGTCGACTTCTGGGAGAAGAGGTTCGACGTGCTGGTCTCGACGACGATCGTCGAGTCCGGCATCGACATCTCCAACGCCAACACGCTGATCGTGGAGCGCGGCGACACCTTCGGCCTGTCCCAGCTGCACCAGCTGCGCGGGCGCGTGGGCCGGGGAAGGGAGCGGGGATACGCGTACTTCCTCTACCCCCCGGAGAAGCCGCTGACGGAGACCGCGCACGAGCGGCTCGCGACCATCGCCCAGCACACCGAGATGGGCGCCGGCATGTACGTCGCGATGAAGGACCTGGAGATCCGCGGCGCCGGAAACCTGCTCGGCGGCGAGCAGTCCGGCCATATCGCGGGCGTCGGCTTCGACCTGTACGTACGCATGGTGGGCGAGGCCGTCGCCGACTACCGGCGCCAGCTGGAAACCGGCGCGATCGAGGAGGAGCCGCCGCTGGAGGTCAAGATCGAGCTGCCCGTCGACGCGCACGTCCCGCACGACTACGCGCCCGGCGAGCGGCTGCGCCTCCAGGCGTACCGGGCCATCGCCTCCGCCAACTCGGAAAAGGACATCAAGTCCGTACGCGAGGAACTCGTCGACCGCTACGGCAAGTTGCCCGAACCGGTGGAGAACCTGCTGCTGGTGGCCGGTCTCAGGATGCTCGCGCGCGCCTGCGAGGTCGGCGAGATCGTCCTTCAGGGCAACAACATCCGGTTCGCGCCGGTGGAGTTGCGTGAGTCGCAGGAGCTGCGGCTCAAGCGGCTGTACCCGGGGACCGTCATCAAGCCGGCCGTCCACCAGGTCCTGGTCCCCCGCCCGAAGACGGCGAAGGTGGGCGGCAAGCCCCTGGTCGGCCGTGAACTCCTCGCCTGGGTCGGCGAGTTCCTGACCACGATCCTGGGCTCGTAGCGGTTCATTGCGGCCGGTAGCGGTTCATTGCGTTTCGAGCCGGTGCGTATCGGTCGGGTGCCGGGCGGTGTTCGTCGGGCGGACGATCGGTGAAGCCGCGGGCGCGGCGGTCGTCTCGGGACCTGCTCGGCGGTCCGCGGCGGCCGTGTCGGACCCGGGCGGCGGTCCGCAGCACGGAAAGCGTCGCCGCCGGGACGCGGATCTGCGTTCGCCGGGTCCGGGTCGCCGCCCACTGGTCCATGCGGGCATCCACGGGGCGGTGGGGTGCCGGGAGCCGGTGATGCGCCTGGTGTCGGTGGCGGGGCGCCGGGCGTGGTGAGTGCGAGATCGTCGGTCGGCGCAGCGGTTCGGGCCGCACATCACCTGGAAGCGGGCGGGCCGCGCCCTGCCCCCCGCCGACCCTCTCACCGAACCACTCGACGGTCCCTGGGGCGCGGCCCTGTCCTGCGGTCCGCTGTCCTCGCGGTCGACACCGGGGATCGGCAGGGTGTGAGCCGACCCACAAACCGCCGTCGTGCCACCGGTGATACGCCTGGCTTGCCTCCAACGCCCCTTTGAGCCCGCTCCGGTGCCCATCGGCGGGCAGCTACCGTATAACCGGCGACGATCTGCTCCGACGCGGGGCGGACAGAGGAACCTGGGGGCGCACCGTGAGGTGTCTGAGGGGCGGGGCCGTCATCGCTGCCGTCGTGACGTTCGCCGTGGGCGGCTGCACGGACCAGCAGACGGACGGATCCGCCGGGCCCGAGGGGACAGCGGGCGGCGGCGCGGCCCTGACCGCCGCGGAGTCACTGACCGTCAAGGGGCGTGCGCCGAAGACCGGTTACGCCCGCGACCGGTTCGGCACGGCGTGGGCCGACACCGACTCCAACTCCTGCGGCACCCGCGACGACATCCTCAAACGCGATCTGCGGGAGGTGAAGTTCACCGACGGCGACTGCAAGGTCTCCTACGGCCTGCTGGAACCCGATCCGTACTCCGGCAAGGACATCACCTACCGGCGCGGACGCAGCCAGGTGGACATCGACCACATCGTCGCGCTCTCGGACGCCTGGCAGAAGGGCGCCAAGTACTGGGACGCGAGCAAGCGCATAGCCCTGGCCAACGACCCCCTCAACCTGATCGCCGTCGACGCGAGCACCAACCGCGGCAAGGGCGACGGCGACACGGCGAGCTGGCTGCCGCCCGACAAGTCCTACCGGTGCGCCTATGTCGCCGCCCAGGTCGCCGTGAAGAAGAAGTACGAGCTGTGGGTCACCGCCCCGGAGCAGGCCGCGATGCGGAAGGTTCTCACCAGTTGCCCGAACCAGAAGCTGCCCTCCGGCGGCAACCCGACCAAGGCACCGGAGCGCTTCCACGCACGCTGAGCCTCAGCCGCCCGGCGCGTCCAGGTCGAGGACCGGGCCGGCCGGCTTCTGCGCCGGTACGGGCTGGTCGTGGGCGCTGAAGGTGAGACGCACCGCGTCCTTCACGGACCCGCCGTCGACGCCGGACGTTTTCCTGCCGGTGGCGTCCGAGTCGGTGTCCTCGGCGTCCTGGGCGTCCTGGGCGTCCGAGCGCACCGAGCCCAGGTCGCAGTAGCCGGCGATGTCTTCTTGGCGTATTGGCGTCTTGACGTCCTGGCCCTTCACGGACAGCTTCCGTTCCCGCGGCCCGCCGCCCGCCGACCCCGCGCGGCCGGTCCGCCGACCGCCGACGACCATCGGCGAACTCGCGCGCGAGGGTGCCCTGGTGATGCGCACCGGCGGCTACGGCACGGTGGCGCCCGACCGAACCGGCCGCCCCCGCCATCCCGGCCATCCCGGTTATCCCGGCCGTCCCGCGTGGAATCGTCGGTTCCGGCTTCTTCCGCCGCACCCGCGATGTCGTGCGCGCGGGCGCGGGTGATCCGGGTTGACAACGGTTCGGTACATCCCTGTCCACATCCTTGGACCGCTTGTCCCCGGTGGGCCATATGCTCGAAGCGACAACCGACCGAGCCGCGTTGCCCGCGCAGCGGACCGCCGGCCGGGCACGCACGCCCACTTCAGGCAATACAGGAGCAGCCATGCAAGGCCACGGCTACGCACAGCCGGTGAAGCAGCCGCCGCACCCCGCGTGGCAAGTCTTCCTGCGCGTGCTCTTCGTGGGGCTCGCCTTCATCAGCATGGGTTTTCTGACCTGGGCGATGATGCTGCGCCTCGCCGCTGTGACCCGTAGGTCGCTGGACCGGGGCCTGCTCGTGGTGGTGCTGGTGGCCGACGTGCTCGGCGTGGTGCTGCTGGGCAGCGAGCCCGGCGACGAGATCCACACCATCGGCGGCTATGTGGGCCTCATCGTGCTCCTCTTCACGCTCGTGGCCTCGACCGCGTACTACCTGGTCGCGGACATACGCCACTTCCAGCAGCTCCAGGAGGCCCACGACAGGCGGCAGACACCGGCGTACGGCTACGGGCAGCCGCCGTTCACCGCGACGACCGTACCGGTCATGTCGCAGCCCGCGATGCCGCCCGCGTCCACCCCCCACATTCCCACCCCGCACGGGCCCGTACCGCACACTCCCGTACCGCACCCGCCCGCCGCCCAGCCTCCCGCGCCGCAGCCGCCGATGCCCGCGCCGCCCACGCGCCCGGCACCCGCCCGCATCGACCAGGTGCGCGCCGAGCTGGACGAGCTGAGCGACTACCTGCGCAGACACGACGGTCGGCCCGCGGACGGCAACGGCAGCGACCACGAGGGCGGAAGGTGAGCGTGGCGACGGGACGCGTCGTCGCCGGACGCTACGAACTGTCCACGCTGATCGGGCAGGGCGGCATGGGCCAGGTCTGGACGGCGTACGACCAGCGGCTCGACCGGCGCGTGGCGGTGAAGCTGCTGCGCCCCGACAAGGTGGCCGGACAGGAGGCCGACGAACTGCGCCGCCGGTTCGTGCGCGAGTGCCGGGTGACCGCGCAGGTCGACCACCCCGGCCTGGTGACCGTGCACGACGCGGGCAGCGATGACGAGGAACTGTTCCTCGTCATGCAGTACGTGGACGGCGCCGACCTCTCCGACCACCTCGTCGGGCACGCCCCGTACCCGTGGCAGTGGGCGGTCGCGGTCGCCGCCCAGCTGTGCGCCGTGCTGAGCGCCGTGCACGCGGTGCCGATCGTCCACCGGGATCTGAAGCCGCGCAACGTGATGGTGAAGCAGGACGGCACGGTCACCGTCCTCGACCTCGGCGTCGCCTCCGTGATGGACACGGACACCACCCGGCTGACCCACACGGGCACGCCGATCGGCTCGCCCGCGTACATGGCGCCCGAGCAGGCGATGGGCGGTGCGGTCGGCCCGTACACCGACCTGTACGCGCTCGGCGTGCTGCTGCACGAACTGCTCAGCGGCGACGTGCCGTTCGCGGGTTCCACGGCGCTCGGCGTGCTGCACCGGCACCTGTACGAGCCGCCGCTGCCCGTGCGCCGGATCCGTTCCGAGGTGCCGGAGCCCTTGGAGGCGCTGGTGCTGCGCCTGCTCGCCAAGGACCCGCAGCACCGTCCCGCGTCCGCGCAGGAGGTCTACGAGCACCTGGCGCCGCTGTTGCCCGGACGCGGCACGCCGACCGGGCAGCCGCTCGATCCCACGCGCCCCTTCCTGCGCCCGCACGCCCCCTGGCCGGACCGCGCGCGCACGCCCGTGCCCCGGACCGCCCCGGTGCCGACCGGCCCCGGCAAGCCCGATGTCGCCGCCGCCGTCGACGAGGTCAAGCGGCTGCTCGGCGAGGGCCGCATCACCCAGGCCGTGGACACCCTCGGCGCGATCCTGCCGACCGCCGCGGAGCAGCACGGCGAACACTCCCCGGTCGTGCGCACGCTGCGCAAGCAGTACGCGGCCACACTGATGGACGACGGCCAGTACCGGCGGGCGCTGCCCGAACTGCGCCGCCTGGCCGACGAACGCGCTGCCGAGGCCGGCCCGTCGGATTCGCAGTCCCTGCGCTTCCGCTACGAGGCCGCCCAGTGCCTGGAGCAACTCGGCGAACCGGCGGCGGCGCTCGCCGAGTACCGCGCACTGCTGCCGTACTACGAGAACCAGTACGTGTCCGGCGACCCGCGGCTCGGCCACGACGTCCGCCGCCGCATCGGCCATCTGCTGCTCGCGCTCGGCGACCGGCCCGCCGCCCACGACACGCTCGCGCGGCTGCTGATCGACGTGGAGCGTATGCACGGACCGGGCCACCCGCTGGCCGCGGAGGTCCGGCGGAGCCTGCAGTGGCTGGGGCAGGTCCGCGGCTAGTTTTGCCATCTCCGGTGGGAATTTTGTGATCTTCCGGGGGCGGAGTTTTCCGACGGCAGAGGCGGAGCCGGATAGGTTGCGGTTCGTTTGTGCCAGACAGCGTGTGCCAGGCGGTGTGAGTCGGACAGCGTGTGCCGGGCGGCGTGAGTCGGACAGCGTGGTCAGACAGCGTGTGCCGGGTAGTGTGCGCCGGTCGGCGTGCGCCGACCGCGCGAGCCGTCGCAGGCACCGAGCAATCAGTCGCAGGCACCGAGCAATCAGGGGTGGGGTCTTCATGTCCAGCCATCGGCAGTCCAAGAAGCGCAGATACGTCACGTGGGCGGTGGCGGGTGCCGTCGTCGCGGTCGGCGCGGGCCTCGCCGCACAGTCCTCCATGGCCGCCACCACCTGGCCCGCGCAGAAGACGTACACCGGCCGTGCCTTCGACACCTGCGCCGCGCCGTCCCTGGCCGCGATGAAGGCATGGCACACCGGGTTCTACGGGGCCGCCGCCGTCTACGTGGGCGGCAAGAACCGCGGCTGCAACCAGCCCAACCTGACCGCCTCCTGGGTCAAGTCCGTCAGCGCCGTCGGCTGGAAACTCATCCCGATCTACGTCGGCGCCCAGCCGCCCTGCCAGACCGGCTCCAGCCCGGAGAAGCTCACCGCCTCCACCGCCGCCTCCCTCGGCGCGCACGACGCCTCCGACGCCGTGGCCAAGGCAGCCGCGCTCGGCATGAAGGCGGGCAGCCCGATCTACCTGGACATGGAGGGGTACGACGTCACGAACAAGGCGTGCAACGACGCCGTGCTGACATACGTGCGCTCCTTCACGAAGACGCTGCGGGGCAAGACGTACCGCGGCGGCATCTACGGCTTCACCAGTTCCAGCGCCAAGGCGATCGCCACCGCGACCAACAAGACGGACCTGCCGGGCAACCTCTGGTACGCGCTGTGGGACAAGAAGAACACCACGACCACGGACTGGCCGTGGGGCGCGACGCAGTACACGAACCACAGCCGGGGCCACCAGTACATGGTGAACAGCAAGGAGACGCGGAACGGCTACACGATCACCGTGGACCGGGACGCCTGGGACGCTCCGGTGGCCCTCGTCGGCTGACGCCACCCCACGGAGCGGGCGGCGGCGGTGCCCGAAGAGCAGGTGAATCGTTGGTCCGATGGGTTGGCCAGAGCCCGCCCACTGCCTACCATCGATCACCGCAAGACCTTGTGCACCGTCGCACAATCTCCTCGGGAGGCTTCCTTGCACCGCCGCCGTCGCACCGCGCTCGTCCTGTCCGCCGCGATCGCCGCCGCGGCACCCCTGCTCACCGCCTGTGGAAGCGACGCGCACCCGGGCGCGGCGGCCGTCGTGGGCGGCCAGCGGATCACGGTCGCCCAGCTGGAGGGCCGGGTGAACGAGGTGCGCCGGGCGCAGCACGCCGCGGTGCCGGACGAGACCCAGTTCCAGCAGGTCCTCGTCTCCACCAGCAGCCTCACCCGCGACACCCTGCACAACATGGTCCTCGACCGGGTGCTGCACCGGGCCGCGCAGGACGAGGGCATCACCGTGAGCCGCAAGGAGATCCAGCAGATGCGCACCGGCCTGGAGCAGCAGGCGGGCGGCGCGAAGGCGCTGGAGACGACGTGGCTCCAGCGGTACGGGGTCGCACCGAAGCGGCTCGACGACAACCTCCGGATCCAGCTGGAGGCCCAGAAACTCGCCCAGAAGCTCGGCACCGACACCTCGGCGCCTGCCTTCTGGAAGGCCCTGTCCACCGTCTCCGCGGGACTCCGCGTCGACCTCAACCCGCGCTACGGCGCCTGGGACGTGGAGAAGAGCAGCCGCGTCGACGCGAAGACACCGTGGGTGCGGGAGGTCACGGCGAGCGGCACCCGACAGCAGACGGCCTGACGCTCAGGTCGGACGGCCTGATCCGCAGGCCAGACGACCTGATCTGCCGGTCAGACGACCTGATCTGCCGGTCGGACGCACTGATCCGCAGGTCAGATGCCCTGACCCGTAGGTCACGGGTCGGCCGCCGGTGACGGTCGGTGCGGGACCCGCCGGTGACGGTTGGGGCGGGATCTGTCGGCGACGACTGGGGCGGGATCGGTCGGCGATGACTGGGCGGGCGGCGTCGGTCATACGATCGCATCGGCCGACCCCGCCTGTGGACAACTCGCGGGGCGGTCGGCGGGTGTGCGTTACGTTCGATGCGTGAACACCACCAGCCTCGAAGCCGCCGCACAGGGACCGGGCCCGGATGCCGCCCCGGGCCGGGTCGTCCTGCTCACCACCAGTCACCGCGTCGCGCCCGGCCTGCTCTCCTGGCCCGCCTGGCAGGCGCTGCGCGCCGCCGACCGGGTGCTGTGCGCGGACGGGGCGCATCCGCAGCTGCCCTATCTGCGGGAGGCCGGCATATCTGTCGAGGAGGCGTCCCCGACCGCCCCGGAGCTGGTCGACGCCTGTGCCGGCGGGCGCACGGTGGTGGTTGTCGCGACCGGCGAGGGCGAACCGGCCCTCACCGACGGACTGGCCCGCCTCGCCGGCTCCGGCCGCGTCCGGATGCCCGAGCTGGAGCTGCTCCCCGCCTCCTACGACCTGCCGGGCGCCCGGCTCCTCGACCTCGTCCAGGTCATGGACCGCATCCGCGCCGAGTGCCCCTGGTCGTCCCGCCAGACCCACCAGGACCTGGCGAAGTACGCCATCGAGGAGGCGTACGAACTCGTCGAGGCGATCGAGGCCGGCGACCGCGACGAACTGAGGGAGGAGCTGGGTGACGTCCTGCTCCAGGTCGTCTTCCACTCCCGCATCGCCGAGGAGGACGCCGAGGCACCGTTCTCCATCGACGATGTGGCCGGCGGCATCGTCACCAAGCTGATCCACCGGCACCCGCATGTCTTCGGCGACGAGACGGCCGAGACCCCGGCGGACGTCAAGGAACACTGGCTGCGGACGAAGGCGGAGGAGAAGCGGCGCGCCTCGGTGACCGACGGCGTCCCGCTCGGCCAGCCCGGGCTCGCCCTCGCCGCCAAGCTCGCCTCCCGCGTGCGTACCGCCGGACTGGAGGTGCCGCTGCCGCAGGGCGAGGGCATCGGATACGAACTGCTGGCGCTGGCGGCGCGGGCCGAGGCGGAGGGTGTGGACCCCGAGGCGGCACTGCGGGCGGCGGCCCGAACCTACCGGGACGCGGTACGCACGGCCGAGGGGGTGGACGCCTAGGCATCGCTCGGGGCAGACCCGGCACCCGCTCGAAGTCCGCCCGGCGGATCGACCGCTAGTACCGTCGGTCACACGGGTGGCCGCTATGCGTGGGGGCGTTGCATGGAGCGGGAGTTGGAGTGGCTCGTGGGCAAGCTCCAGGAAATGCCGGACGCACAGCGGGAGTTACGGTTCCCCGGGTATGCGACTCCCGAGTCGATGCACAGCTACCTGCTCGCGCTGCGGGAGCGGAGCCCGGAGGCATACCGGCAGTTCGTCGACCAGATGAGGACCACCGGCCGCCCCACGGCCGCCCCCGAATGGCGATTCCCACCCCGCCCCGGACCCACACACGCCCACTCCCCGCACACCGACTCCGACAGCCCCGACTCCGACAGCCCCGATTCCGACGGCCTCGATTCCGAAGGCCCCGGCTCCGACACCCCGGGCAACGCCGACGCCGACCCCTACGGCTCCGACTCCCACCCCTCTGGTTCCCACAACTCCGTTTCCAACGACCCCGTGGAGGCGGCCCGGCAGCTCGCCGTGATCTACGAAGCCCGCGCCCGGTACTGGTGGGACCAGCCTGACTGGTGGGATGGGAGCGTCTCTGATCAGCTAAGCGGTCCCATGCGAACCGTGGAGTTCGGCGTGGGTTCTGCCCACCTGGGCGGGGTAGCGTGAGCGTGCAGGTGGAA
>NZ_JBSGBN010000170.1:0-18164 GCF_053601275.1 Streptomyces sp. NPDC004752
CCGGGCTGGTCACCGACGCGCTCAAGGCTGCGGCGGCGGCCCGGGGCGCCGACGGCCTGCGCGGAGCAACCTTCCACAGCGACAACGGGGCGCAAGGCGAGTACACCTCGCGGCGGTTCAAGCGGGCCTGCCGCAGACTCGGCGTCGTCCAGTCCATGGGCCGGGTCGGATCTTGCTTTGACAATGCCGTGAGCGAGGCGTTCAACAGCGTGCTGAAGGTCGAGTACGTCCACCGGCACAGCTTCCGTACCCGCCGAGGCCCGGATCAGGATCGCCACCTGGATCACCGACTTCTACAACACCAGGCGGCTACACAGCGTATGCGGGTTCAAGAGCCCGATCGACTACGAACGAGACTACCGAGCCACCCTCGCCGAGGGACTGGCCGCATAGATCGTCTCCACGCTGCGAGGGGATTGACAGACCTGAACTTCCCCCATGCCGCGCAGGCCATACAGATCGTGCGGCGCCGCCGCATCATCTCCCCTGGCAAGGTGACCCTCGAGCGCGTCTACGTCGTCACCGACCTCACGGCCGAACAGGCAGACGCCATCGAAATCGCGCGCCGCGTCCGCAGGCACTGGGACATCGAAATCCAGCTCCACCACGTACGCGACACCGCCTGGACTGAAGACGCCTCCCGCGTACGCACCGGCACCGCCCCTCGGGCCATGGCCAGCCTGCGCAACCTCGCCATCGGAGCCCTCCGCCTCACCGGACCACCAGCATCGCCGCCGGCCTCCGCCACCACGCGCGCAACGCCACCCGCACCCTGGCCACCCTCGGAATCACGTGATCAAACCGGACAACGCTCACTGAACGACGCTGCCCAGGGGCCCTGCGCGCCGATTCGCTGACAACGAACGCCCTGATCAGACAGCTCAGCTGACGTCGAGCGGCGTGTGCCGCACGGCGAGGCTGGCTCAAATCGTGGATCGCACCCGCAGTTTTGAACGCGTTCAACTGTTTTGGTCTAGGCTCGCCCCGAGAGGAGGGAGGGGGAGCCGATGAAGATCGTGATTCCTGGTGGGACCGGACAGGTCGGCGCGGTCCTGAAGCGCGCACTCGACGCTGCCGGCCACGAGGTCGTGATTCTCACCAGACGTCCCAGGCGCAAGGGCGAGGTCCAATGGGACGGTAAGACCCTGGGGCCATGGACGGCGGCGGTGGACGGCAGTGATGTCGTGATCAATCTGGCCGGACGCACTGTGAGTTGCCGATACACGGCAGCCAACCTGCAGGAGATGATGGACTCTCGGGTCGACTCCACCCGAGTCGTGGGCGCCGCGATCGCGGGCGCTGCCCGACCGCCCCGGGTATGGCTGCAGATGAGCACCGCCACGGTGTACGCGCACCGCTTCGACGCCCCCAACGACGAGGCCACCGGTGTGATCGGCGGCACCGAACCGGGCGTGCCGGACTACTGGGCGTACAGCGTCGAGATCGCCAAGGCCTGGGAGCAGGCTCAGCAACAGGCCGAAACGCTGGCCACACGCAAGGTTGCCCTGCGCTCGGCCATGGTGATGAGCCCGGACCCCGGCGGGGTCTTCGCCGTCCTGCTGGGACTGGCCCGCCTGGGTCTCGGCGGCCCAGTCGCCGGCGGAGAGCAGTACGTGTCGTGGACCCACGAACACGACTTTGTGCGCGCGGTGAAGTTCCTGATCGACCGGGAGGACATCGCAGGTCCGGTGAACCTGGCGGCTCCCCATCCCCTGCCGCAGCGCGCATTCATGCGCACCCTGCGCTCCGCGTGGGGTGTACCGGTGGGCCTCCCTGCGGCCAAGTGGATGGCCGAGGTCGGCGCGTTCGCTCTGCGTTCCGACACCGAACTGCTGCTGAAGAGCCGCCGCGTCGTCCCGGGCCGACTGGTCCAGGCAGGCTTCGACTTTCAGTACCCCAAGTGGCCGCAGGCTGCCGACGAGCTGGTGCGTCGGGTGCGCAAACGGGTCAGGGGCGGTTCCGCGGCACGCTGGTGAACGGATCTGGGACGCTGGCCGCCCCGTCGGGCCCTGGCCAGCCTGTGCAACCTCGTCATCGGAGCTTTTCTCCTGGCCGAATGCACCAGCCACCACGCGTGCAGCGCCACCCTCCCCTGGCCAGCCTCGGCATCAGGTGATCAAACTGGACAGACCCACTGAACGACGCCGCCCTGCTCTGGTCACCAACCAGGTCCGCGCCTACGACCTGCTGCGGATGTTCGGCCGCGAGGGCCACCCCACCCCGCTGGGGCCGGTGTTCGCCGAGTGCGGGCGCATCGCCAAGGAGATCCGCGTGAACCTGCTCGACCGGCTCCAAGAAGCCAAGGAACAAGGCTGGCTTGGTGAGGTCGCCGCGATCGAGGTCAGTCTCGCCGCCGCCGAGCAGAAACTCGCCGCCATGATCCCGAACATCACGCCCCGGGTGAGGTCCCCGACGAGCTTCGCGCCGATCAGGCGCACGCTCGTACGGGTCATCCGGTCCTGCTCCATGTCCACACGCCCCTTGGGCCGGCGGCCCGCACGTACGCCGGGCAGCGTCGGTTGCACCGCTTCCTGCACGCCGCCGTCTACCCCACCTTGGCGGCATCTGCCGCGACGCCGGCATCAGCCCCTCTGCCCTGACCCCGCAGATCCAGCACCTGGAACAAGATCTCCAAGGACAACTGCTGATCCGCGGTCAGTGCGGGCAGCGGATGCGGCTCACCAACTTCGGTGAGAAAGTCCTGGCCGCTGGCTCGCCGTATGCCGACCAACTCGGCGCCTCTGACGCCCAGGGGGGCCGGAACGAGGGCCGTGACAGGCGCTCGGTGACGGGCGTGTGAGCGGCAGGAAGACGGGCTACCCTCTCCGCTCACGAAATCGCAAAACCGATCGAACGTCATGAGCATGACGTGCTACCGTCCGAGACGGCCCGCGATCTTCACGCGAAATTCTCAGAATCTGCGGACGGTGCGGGTTCGGCAACCGGGCTGCCCAGTCGCCTGATCAGGTCTCCGGCGGACGTTCGGTGCGCCGGGCAGGGGAGGGACGCTTTGAAGCTCATCCCACTACGCTCGAAGACCGCCGCGGGGGCATTCGCCGTCACCGTGGCGGCCCTGATCTCTACCGCTACACCCGCGCAGGCGGCCACCTTCAACGTCAGTGACAACTGCAACGTTCCGTGGATCACCTGCTCGGAGGGCGATTTGTGGCTGTTCTACAACTCGAAGGACATTGCCATCCAGAATGGCCACTACATGTCGGCGTTCACGACGTTCTACGGCAACGTGTCCGACCACTGGGGTACGAGCCAGTACCAGGGATCGACGCTGTCCACGTACCGGTACGTCTTCGGCAGCGGCGGCAATGGCAACGGCCAGTACATGAAGAACAATGCGGCGTCCGTGCAGAACTGTGCTCCGGACGACAACTACCGCGTGTACTACAACTCCGGCTACGGCGGCACCTCTCAGTACTTCGCGAAGAACGGATCCTTCGGAGACTGCAACATCACCAACCTGATCTCCGCCCTGAAGAACAACAACGCGTCCTCCCACTTCGCCTGAGAAGGGACCCCGTGAAGCACATCAAGCGGGCCGCCACGTCCGTAGCCCTGGCCGCTTCGGCTCTCCTGGTCAGTGCCTGTTCCTCCGGCACGACCCCGGACACCACGAAGAACGCGGCCGACGGCAAACCGATCGTGAACAAGGAAAACTGGCCCAAGAAGATCCCCACCAGCGGCCTGACCAAGAACCTGAGCCTTCCGCTGGAGGCGTACATGGCTTCCTACGAGGACCAGGTCACCGTGGAGCAGGCCGCCAACGATCTTCAGCAGTCCTGTATGAAGGACTATGGCATCGACCTGACGCTGCCGCGAGCGGGCGCCAACCCGCCTCCCAGTGACAACGACGCCAACATCGAACGCCGTTATGGCATCACCGACCGGGCCGAGGCCGAGAAGTACGGCTACGAGCTCCCCCCGGCGCTGCGGGAGCACACCACGCAGACCATGCGTGATCTGTCCGGTGTCGAGGTCGAGGTCCTGACCGGCCACACCAAGCCCGAGCCGCCCAAGGCCCCCAACGCGGGTGACCCGGTCGCCGTGCCCGGCCAGGGCACCAAGCCCGCTCGGGCGGAGTACGACGGAAAGAAGCTGAAGACGGGCGGCTGCATCGGCTGGTCCAAGGATCAACTCGGTGTGAAGGAAGCCGACCCGACCTTCGTGGCGCAGCTCGCCGGGGACAGCCTGGTGCAGTCGATGAAGGACGGCGAGGTCATCAAGGCCATCGCCGCGTGGTCTTCGTGCATGGGCAGCAAGGGACACACGGGACTTGCCGATCCGTACAAGGCGATGGACCAGGGTGTCACCAACGATGGGGAGCCGTCGCAGGACTCGATCGCTTTGGCGGTCGACGACATCGACTGCAAGGCGCAGACAGATCTGGTGAACATCTGGTTCGGTGTGGAGACTGCGATCCAGAACAAGCAGATCGCCGACAACAAGAGTCAGCTGACCGGCATCGAGGAGCAGCACGGCAAGGAAATCGCTGCCGCGCGCACGCAGATGGCGGCTTCCGCCCAGTGAAGGCTGGTGTGGTGGTGCCCGGACAGGGGCTGGTCCGGGCACTGTGCATGATGGCGGCATGCGTGCTGGCCGCCGGGTGTACGGACGGCGCCGCTGACAAGGCCCCAGCGTCGCAGCGGCCGGCGACTCCGAGCGCGGAGCAGAGCAGTCCGCAAGTGCGCCCATCGCCTGTGCCTTCGGTGCACTCCGAAGGCCGTACGCGCGTTCTGGAGTACGGGGACCTGACAGTGCGTGCCACACCGGAAAGCAACGGCGTGCGTACCGAGATCGAGGTAGCCAATACCTACCAGCGGGATGCGACGTACTCGGTCCAGATCAGCATCGCTGACGGTGCGGGTTGGACCGCGTACAACCGGTTCTGGCTTCAGGGCGTCCCTCCGGGAAAAACCGGGCGGGATGATGCGCTGATCGGCTCCAAAGACATGGGTCCAGTTCCGCAGATACCGAAGATCTACGTCGATGAGTTCACTCCCATCGTCGACCGGAAGTAGGAACGGGAGGGCTTTTTCCGTGCGTATAGGGGGTCTTGGCACCAAATCCATAAAAGAACAACGAGATCGGGGAACAGCAAAGTGAACATGCTCAAGTGCACCGCCATCGCCCTTCCGGCGGCCGCGGCCATCTCCCTGGGGACAGCGACGTTCGACGCCCCGCGCTGTTGGCGAAACGCCCAACCGGGGTTCTCCGGTCGAGCGTTCTGCGTGGGCGAGCCGGCCGCTGACTGCTGACCGCCTGACGCGGCGTGCGGCGCCCTAGCCCGGCGCGCGGCGCCGTTCATCCCAACTCTCAAGTGAAACGGGAAATAGGGGATTTCTGTCTTGAGACCCAGAAGAAAACTTCACAGACCTCTGATCGTCATAGCGGCGTGCACCGCGTTAGGCGGTGGCCTGCTGAGCACGGTCCCCGCGTTCGGCATGCCGGGCGGCGACTCCGACTCGAATTCCAAGTCCGGCCACAACCTGTGGTCGGACACGTCCTCGTCCAAGGACTCCGCGTCCTCGTCGTCCTCCGGCCGGATCAAGGACCCGGGCAAGAAGCTCGGCAAGGGGTGGAACATTTCGCAGGACCGGGCGGTGACGGCCGCCGCGGACGCGGACGGCCTGCACATCCTGGTCGCCGACTCGAAGAGGGCGTACGCGTGGAAGACCGCAGCGATCCTCGCGGAGCCGGATATGCCGGCCGATTCCTGGATCGGCAACCAGTGTCTGATGGACCGTGACCACGCGGCCGTCGTCTACGCGCCGCGCACGTTCACGAACAAGCCCGACCTGTTCCAGGGCGGTGCATTCACGGCGATCGTCAACACCTCCACGGGCTTGGTGACCAAGCTCGGGTTCACTGCGTCGCTCGCGTACTTCGACCCCACGTGCAACTCCTCCGCACACACGGCGGCGTTCACCAGTTACAGGGACATGAACGATCCGGCCAGGACGAAGACCCGCGTGGTCACGGTGAACACGGCCGGAAAGCAGCTGACCCAGGCGTCGGTGAAGGGCGAGGTCACCTCGGCCGCGCCGGTCACCGGCGGTGCCGTCGGCGCGCTCGGCCGCAACCTGGTCCGCCTGACCGACACGGGCGAGAGCAAGACCGGCAAGACGAAAAAGGTGACGTCTGCCGACGCGGTCGCCTTCGACATCCGGCCGCTGGACGCGGGCGGCATGAAGATCGCCTTCGTCGAGCGCGGTACGAAGAAGCACACGGCAAAGGTTTGGCGCGGCCACGGCAAGGTGGACACGGTGGCCTCCGGCAAGCCCGGCGCGCTCGACTTGGCCGCCGGCGGGCCCGGCAAGGCGTATCTGACGGGCAAGGCGTCTGGTGCCGTGCACACCGAGGGCACGGGCATCACCCGGCTCGATGTGCCCGCCGGCGCCGACGTGTCCACGCAGGGCCGGTTCGCCGTCGACCCGGTCCTCGCCCCCGGCATGAAGGCCGGTCTCGACCGCATCCAGAAGGCCGGACGCGGCTTCACCAAGGCCAAGCAGGCCAAGGCGGCGCCGGAATCGGACGCGTCGGCCGTGTCGCCGAAGACGCTGGCGAAGACGGCGCCGACCACCATCACCGCCATCGCCACCACCACGGGCACCGAGGTGACACAGAAGGTGGCGCCGCGGGCGGCCGCTGGCACCGAGAAGTCCTCACCTGCCCTGGCCAAGAGCACCAAGCCGGTCACGGAGAGGGCGCCGGAGGGGCAGCACTCCCAGATGGAGCGCACGACGCTCGCCACCGCCACGACAGCCACCGACCCGGCACACGACCCGACCGACCCGGACCGCTGGTGCTCGATCTCCCGCAACGACGTCAACGCACAGGCGCTGCAGCCGACGCCGAACCAGGTCGAGTGGGCCGTGGACATGGCGGTACGCGGAAATCTGACCTCCGGCTACATCCGGCAGGGCGGCTACCGCGACCAGGCCGGCCTGGGGACGGTAGACCCGCAGGGCCTCTTCCCGAAGCCGAAGCTGAACGGCGCCGCCGACGCCAGGATCCCGGTCAACGTCATGCTCGGCATCCTGGCGCAGGAGTCGAACCTGTGGCAGGCCGAGTCCGGCGCGGTCCCGGGTCAGATGGGCAGCCCGCTGGCAGCGGTGGACGGCTACTACGGCCACCAGACCGGCGGCACAGTCGCCGACTTCTGGAAGATCCACTGGGATAAGTCCGACTGCGGCTACGGCGTGGGCCAGGTCACCGACGGCATGCGGATGGCCGGGCACGAGAAGGACAACGAGACCTCGCTGTCCCCACAGAAGCAGAAGATCGTCGCCGTCGACTACGCCAGCAACATCGCCGCGTCGATGAAGATCCTCGCCGACAAGTGGAACGAGGTGCACACCGCTGGCCAGATGGTCACCGTCAACAACGACGACCCGGCCAGGGTGGAGAACTGGTTCACCGCCGCCTGGAACTACAACCTCGGCTTCAACGCTCCCGGCGCCCCCGGCACCCCGTGGGGCCTCGGCTGGTACAACAACCCGGCCAACCCGGTGTACAAGAACGACAAGCCGTTCATGGACACGACGGTCGACCCGGACGCCAACCACGACGCGGCGCACCCGCAGGACTGGCCGTACGAGGAGAAGGTGATGGGCTGGGCCGCCTGGTCCATCGACACCGGCTTCTCCTACGCCACCTCGGGCCGCCAGGACTGGGCGGGCGAGTCCGGCTTCTCCTCGGCGGGCTTCCGCCCCGCCTGGTGGATCAACGACATCCAGCGCTCCCTGGTCTCCCCACCCAAGAGCACCTTCTGCAACATCCACAACGGCTGCGACCCGGCCAACCCGCCGCACTGCCCGGACGCCGCCTGTTACTCGCAGTACTGGTGGAACCAGTCGAACGCGACCTGGAAGGATGACTGCGCCACCACCTGCGGCAACGAGAACATCAAGTACCAGACGCTGATCTCCGAGCCGGGCCGCGGCTACCGTCTCAAGAACGGCACCCCCGTGTGCAGCGGCGCCCCGTCCGGCTCCACCGTCGTCGCCTCCGTTCCCAACGGCACTCCAACCTGGAGCGACTGCGGCGCGGCACAGTCCGACGGCACCTTCCGCTTCACGTTCTACGCGGACTCCGACCAGCACTACCAGGCCAAGGCGGACCTCCACCAGATCGGCGGCGGCTACGGCGGCCACTTCTGGTACACGCACACCCGCAACGACGCCCACCTGGGCGGCACGACCTCCGGCCCGATGACGATCCGCGGCACGTGGATCCCCAACGGCACCTTCGACCTCGCCAAGGTGTACGTGCACGTACCGGACACCGGGGCGCAGACGAAGCAGGCCCATTACAGCGTCTCCGGCCTGGCGGGCGGCACCCGTGATGTGGTCGTCGACCAGGACGGCAACAACAACAAGTGGGTCTCGCTCGGCGCGTACAAGTTCACCGGCACACCCAGCGTGACCCTGGTGAACTACGCCGACGGCGGGACCGCGGACCAGGACGTCGCCTACGGCGCCGTCGCCTTCCAGCCGGTGCAGGGCACGTACGTCTCGGACACCGTCGAGGCGGACGCGTTCTTCGACGAGGACCAGAACATCGACGTCCGGCCCGAGTCGAGCATCTTCGACACCCCGATGAAGTCGCGTCAGGTCCTGCACGACTGGGCGCTGGACGTCTCGGGGAAGATCATCGCCCTGCCGACCTGTGTCGACACGGCGGGCTCCCCGACCTGCGCCAAGCCGGAGACCAAGGCCGCCGCCGAGCGGTGGCACGACGAGGCGACGAAGGCGGGCACGAGCACCACCGATCACCCCGACGGCTCCAGCGTCCCCGCCTGGATGCACTTCGCCAACCCGTACACCAAGCGGCCCACCTCCGACAGCAGGCCGGACGGGTTCGGCACGGACGACGGCGCGTACAAGATGAACAACAAGGCCACCGTGTCGTACGTGAAGACGACCGACGGGAAGATCATCCAGGGCAGCGAGAGCGTGTCCTACGACGACCGCACCGCCGACACGCATATCCCGGACTTCATACGGGAGTTCCTCGCCGCGATCCAGACGGACTACGGCACCACGCCGCCGGACCTGGACTACACCACGACGAACCTGAACATCCACGACGGAAGGACGACCACCACCACGACCAACAGCGATGGCATCCTGCCCGGAGCCGCGTACAAATCGATCGGCGTGAAGCCTGTGATCACCGACAACAACGACAACGTGGTCACGGACGCCAGCGGCACATGTGTCGCGGTGATGCACACCGCGGGCGGCTCGATCGGCTATCGCAGCGCCCTGGCGAACAAAGCGCTCACCGACAGCGTGCAGGACTGGGTGAACCGGGTCTCAAGTGACACCGGCTCGTCCGACAATCCCATGGCACTGATGTCCCAGGAGATCCGGAACCTGTTCTTCAAGCCGGGCCTCACCGGGTCGATCTTCGGCCAGGCCCCGCCGATCTGGCAGGAACTGGACTTCAAGAGCTGCGCCGACGGAACCATCAAGCAGGTCAGCGGCGCCCCGATCCTGCGCTCCAGCTATATGCCGAGCCAGTACCTGTACCGCAACGGCAAGGCCGTCGACCTCAGCGGTGCCTATACTGGGTCCAGCGCCCCTGCTACGACTGGGGACTTCTACCACTTCAGTGGCATGAGCACGCCGCCGAACCGGGAGAACCCCTACACGGACTGCGCGATGGACAGCGGACACGCCGGGAACCCGTGGGACATAACAGTCCTGTCGGACGTAGGTACCGACCCGTCGACCGCCCACTTCTGCGGAGCACCGGCGAAGGCCCCCGACCCCGAATACACCCGATAACGCGCGCCTGACGCACCGTAGGGCCGGGCCCCGACTCGGGGCCCGGCTCCGGGGGCGACAGCGAGGAGAGGAACACGCTGTGTGGATAGGAGCCTTCCTGGTGGGGATCGCGGCTCTGGCGGCGCCTGTGGTCCCCTGGTTCCTGTTCTTGTCCCACCGGATCCTGGGCGCCGTCGCCGCCGGCGTGTTTGCGGCGGTGTTCTTGGCATGGGCATGGCAGTTCGAAGGTGCCAGAACGGGCATCGTCATCACGGCGTTGTCCGCGCTGATCAGGATCATTGTCGAGGTGGCAGGAGTCTTCGAACCGGGGCGCGCGAAATACGCCGAAGGAAAGAAGTGACCGGACTCTCGGCTTTCTGAACACGGCGCACTTGCAGTGAGGTGGCTCCCATCACCGGGGCCCCCTTCTTTTGTGAGAGAAGAGCGAGGTTTCCACCATGGCCGCCGCGGCACTGCCCCGGCCTCATGCGCGGCCAGGACACCGGCCCGCAGGACGCGCCGCACTTCACCTTCACCGTCGCGGGCAGCGATCCCGGAGAAGCCGACCCCGGCACGGTGCTCGACCTCGCGGCCCCTCCCACGAGGACCTGCGGCTGGCTGACCCCAGCCGGTGGGGGTCGAGACGGCACCGGACATGAGGACGGCGTCCGCGCTCATCGGCACGCGCATCGAGCAGTGCGCCCCGTGCCTGGAGTCCCTCACGGCGAAGCTCCTCGACGAGGACCCGATCGTCCTCGCGGTGACCGCCGAGTCCGTCTACAGCCTGCACCCAGCTCGCGAGTGGCCGAGCGCGGCAGGCATCGCCGGCAAGTCCACCCAGATCTTCTTCCTCCTTGTCCAGCACGTCCGTTACATCGGGGACGACGCCCGGACGCTGCTGGCCGGGGTCGAGAGGATGACCCGCACCGACCGCGCGGCGCTACTGGACGATGCGCTGGGCCTGTGGACGATCTACGGGCCCAAGTACCCCGGTCTGCCCCCTTCTCTACGAGGGCCTGCGCGCCCGCCGGGCCCGTCTGCACCGTCTGATCGACGCGAGCCCCCTCGTTGACGCCGGCCTGATCGACGCCTCCCGTGTCCGGGACGCCCTCACCGCCGCCACGGCGGGAGTGGGCCGTGCCCCGCTTCCGGCCCTGGAAGCGTTCCTGATCACGTCGTGGTGGCTGGCACGTCAGCCCGCACCCGCCGCCACAACCGGGAGCGTCCGGTGATGCGGGTCCCGCCCGGCGTGTGCCGGGCCGGCCTCGGCGGCGGCGCCGTTGCCGTCCTCTGCACGGCCAGCAGCACCTGGCAGTGGATGAACACCGCCACCGAACGCATCTGGCAGGCAGCCCTGGACGGCACGCAGTCCGCCCTGGCCACCGTGCTGCGCGACGAAGGCATGCCCGGCGACGCCGACGCCATCGTGGCCCGCACCGTCGACGACCTCATCCAGCGCGGACTGCTCACCACCGACGGCCCGGGCTCCGCAACGATCCCCGAGCAGGTCACCCGCTCCGTGGTGGGCGTCTGGCCGTCGCATGCATACGACCAGAACCGGAATTGCCTGCGCTCTCTACTGGTGACTGGGGCTGCGCAGTATTCGCATTGCACTACGAGTCCAGAGCTGCCGAGTCGAAGCCACTCCTGCACGATCACGCGGTGGTGTCGATCCGCGCCCGGCGGCCGGACGACAAGGGCACGTGGGGCAACCTGTCGGCGGACTCGCTGATGGCCCACATAGTCGCCGCCGACACCCTCTACCTCCTGTACTTCATGGAGGAGGTGTCCGCCCGGCTCGGGTGGGCGTGGGAGCCGCGCGAGGTGACGCCCGGCCGCCGGCCGGTCATGGAGATCGCAGTTCTCTGTCAAGTTCTACGTGTTGAGTTTCTTCGTCATCGTGCGGGTGGCCGAGGCTGGGTCGGAAGGACGTGGATGTTGGTCGGCCGTTCGGCCAACTGGAGCCGGAGCTGGCGGTTCTCCATGGTGATCTGGTGCAGGGCGGCGACCAGTGCTGCGTTGTCGGTCTTGAGCTGTTCGAGTTCCTGGAGCGCCTGCGCTCGGAGCTCCTTGGCCTTCACCAGCTGTCGGCGGAGCCGTTTCTCGTTGTCGGGCATCTCGCCGCGCGCGCGGACCTTGGCGTAGAACTCGTTCTTCAGATCGAGGTGCCATTGGGTGAGGGCGTTGCGCGGGACGCCGGCCTCTGCGGCGAGAGCGACGATGGTCAGCGCTCCGTTGGACCGCTCAGGGACGCCGGTGAGGATGCGGTCCATGGCCGCGTGGATGCGGTCGCGTTCGTCTGGTGCGGTGCTCATGCGGGCGTCTCCGAGAGGGTGATCCGTTCGCGGTAGTGCTCTTCGGCGAAGTGCCGCAGTTTGGTGGCGTGGGCCTGGAGCCGTTCGGCCAAGGGCTGGGGGAGGGGTTCGCTGGTGGCCTGCCTGTCGAGTTCGTCGGCCTTGGCGAGGAGCTGGCGGGCGTGGTTGTCGGTGCGGGCGATGTTCGCGCAGGTCGGTTCACAGCGGTCGAGTCGCGGAGTGGTCTGGCGCGCTCGGAGCTGGCAAAGAGCCTTGTCCGGGTTATAGACGCAGGTCAGGAAGGCGTGTGGGTTGTCGTGGACGGCCAGGGCGGGGTTGGCCATGAGTTTGCGGGCCTGGCGTGCGGTGAAGACGATGCCCTCGAAGGCTGGGGCTTGTCCGGCGGCGGTGATGGCTCGTCGTGCGGCAGGGCCGGAGATGCCGCCTCCGGTGGCCCGTTGGGCTGCGATGGACGCGAGGGTGTCTGCGGTTGCCCGGGCGGTCTCGATGTCGAGCAGGTCGTGGATGCCGTCGCGGCTTCGGGAGGCGTAGCTGGCGCTGAGCGAAGTGCGCATGTGGCCGTACTGAATTGCCAGGGCGACCAGACCTCCAGGGCGGCGGGCGATGTGCCAGGCCAGGGTGCGGCGGAACCGCATCGTGCCGATCGCGCCGTGCGGGTCCGGGGGGATCACTTCGTGGGGGCGGCCCAGGCGTCGTGCGGTCTGGGAGGCCCAGTCTGCGAAGCTCTCCACGCGTTCACGCATGCCAGTGGAGTTGAGGGCCACCTCGGTGCCCTGGCCGCCGTCGAACTGGTGGAACCGGCTGCCGAACAGGAGCTCTCCGTCCGGGACGATCCGCTCCAGGACTCGGATGGCAGCGACGACCGGGGCGATGGCGACCCAGGGAATCTCGCGCAGCTCTCCGTTGGAGAGGTGGTTTCCGTCCTCGTCGATGGCGGTCTTGTAGACGTGTCCGTGGATCACGTGCCTCTGGGTGGTGTCGTCCGGGTCGGGGCAGCAGCCCGCCCGAAGACCGAGGACCTCACCGGGACGTATTCCGGTCAAGTATGACAAAACGACGAAACAGGCGGTGACCAGGTGCCGCATGAGCCACGGCGCCTCGTCATAGTCGATGGACGGCGCCCACTTCACTCCGTCGATCGTGCCGTTGACCGGGGCGGGCAACGGGCATCCACCAGGGTGGGCGGCCAGATACTCCCTCCAGCGGCGCCGCTTGTGCAGGGCAGCGTTGACCTGGCCCAGCGATGCGCCGGTCATGCCGGCGATGTAGAGGGCGGCCGTGCGTGGCTGGCCGTTGGCGATGGTCGTGGGCATGGGGCGGCCCTGGTCAGACAGGTCGGTGAGGTAGGTGTTGAGCCGGGCCCGGCCTTCTTCAGTCCGCGTGGCCGTCTTAGCAGTTGCCCTGAGGCGCCGGTTCTCGGCCCAGGCCGCCAGGATGTCGTCGGCGAATGCGTCGACGACTCGTAGCGCCCAGATCAGCAGCGGGCCCATCGTCTTCGTGCTGATCGCTTCGGTGAAGTTCTCGCCGCGGCTGGACGCCGCGGGCAGGAAGTCGTCGACCCCCTCGCGTTCCCAGGGAGGTTTCGGGATGTTCAGGGGAAACGAACTGACCTGGTCGAGCATCCACAATCGGGTAAGTCCGCCCAGCTTGGTGCAGACAGCATTGCGGCGGGCTCTCGGCTTCCGGGCCAACGAGACGGCGTACTCGCGAAAGTGCTCGTCGGTGCACTGCGTGAGGCTTGTGACCCCGCGCTGGTGCAGCCAGACCGCGAACCATCGCCATTGCAGGACGCCTCGGTAGGCCGCGACGGCGGATATGCGGGTGCGTGTGGCGGGATGCCTGCCCTCCAGCAGGACGGGCGGGAGATCCGTGTTGATCAACAGCCAGGCGAGGTAGCGGAACTCCTCGCGCATCAAGGCGGGGAACGGCCTCCAGAGGATGCGGCTCCGCTGGGCACTTGGGTTGGCGTTGACCGGGTCCAAGGACCAGGCGTCGTCCGCATAGAGGGAGACAGGGCCGGTGTAGCCGTCGGTGATCAGGTCCTTGCGGATGACCGGCGTGCCCGCGGCCGGGATCGCGTGGGAGAGCGAGGCGGTCAGCGTGCTCACGTGTCGAAATGTCCTTTTAGGAGGTCGTTGATGATCTGCCGGTCCAGCTCGCTGATCTGCTGTTGTGCCTGTCTCCAGAGCGCGTCTCCGAGGCGTTGCCGCAAGTCCTCCAGCCGGGCATGCGCGTCGTACCAATCTGCCTGCCAGGTGGCTGGATCAAGGATGCTGCGCAGGCTCTCAAGCGAGGTCTGCAGATAGGCCAGTCGAGGATGGTGGACAGGGGTGATCCGGGCGTTCGGGCAGGCGGTGCAGAGCAAGAACGACGCTCCGCAGCCCGAGCCCGCAGGCGTGAAGACACTGTGCTCGAAGTCCGTGCAGGAAGCCGTGGCCTTCTCCCGGTCTCCGGCCTGCGGGGTGTCCGCCAACAAGGCGCGCAACACTGTCTTCTGGGCCGTCTCGACAGCCTCCTGGATGCCTGCCTCGATGACCTTGGCGGCGGCCTCCTGGGCCTGGGGCTCAGGCATGACGTAGACACTGTCGTGGGTGGCCTGGCTGTTCTGACCGGGCTCGCGGCGGTGCACCACGTTCACCGTCCTGCGGCTTCGCCGCATCACCGCCTTGGGCAACCCCTCGTGCTTCGCCCAGAGGCCAACCGCAGCCGTGCTGGTGCCCAGCCCGAAGAGGCCGACACGGATCAGTTCGCCAACCGCGTTCACGCTGGTGGTCGGGGTGCTGCCGCCCCTCCAGACCAGCAGCCGGTCGACGTCTGGAGCGTGCTCGGCGATGTAGGCGCGGGCCAGCGCGGTGACCGCGAGCACATCTGTGATCAGCCGCCCGGCTGAGTCCGCCCCGTGATCGGTGACGTTCCGTGACTCGAAGTGGTGACCGGCGGGGCGTCGACGCTTCTCCAGTTCCAACCGGTAGACGCGAACGCCGCTCTTCTCCCCGGAGTCCGGGACCGCCCGGGGGACAGTCAGCTCGGAGAGGGTGGTGGCGTTGAACCCGAACTCCGTGACCAGCAGCACCCCGAGCGCAGCCGTCTCCGTCCGCGTCGGGAACAGCCGCATCCAGGTGTGTTCCGGGCTTCCGCCGCCCAGCAGCTTCGTGTAGGGGACCGTGACCTGGCCATACTCATACCGGGGGACGTCACCGGTTCGTGCCAGCAGGTCCAGGGCCCGACCGATTTCCCAGTCCCGGCTTGCCCGGGGGAAGTCGCCGTTGAGCCAGGCCTCCAGGTGCTCGGTGTTCTCCCGGATCCGCAGCAGCGCGGTGCGGAGCGTCCGCCGGGCCGCGGCCTTGACGGCTTGGAACTCGTTCCGCTCCAAGGCTCTTTCCAGGGACTTCGGCACCGGCAGACGACGGGCCATCACTGTCCTCACCTCGAGCGGCAGGCGGCTGTCCTCTCGCAGCAGAAGCTGCGTGGTCATGATCTGCTTGTAGCCGGTCTCCGTCCGGACGGTGCGGCTCAGCCGCCATGCCGACCACATGCCGGCCGTCAGGTCCGGGACGTCCGTCGGCGGGGTGTCCAAGGCGGACAGGAACGCGGCCAGCTCATTCAGGTGTCGCCAGGCATTTTCGCTCGTCGTCAAAGACTCCCAGGCGCCGCTGGTGCACCGGGCCGCGAAGAGAACGGCCAGCGAGCGCTGCAGCTGCGGCGGCGCCGGAAGCCGGCCGAAGTCGTAGGAGCGTGTGCTGCCCTGCTTGGTCGTGTGGCAGACCACCAGGTCGCTAACGGCGTCGCCCAGCGCGGCGGGACGGCGGAACGAGGCTGAGGGAAGGGCAGCCTTGCGGCCCCGGCCGCTCACGCCGGCACGAGCTTTGCGTCGATGTCCTGGATGCCCTCGCTCTCCTCGGCGATCCGGGCAAGCAGAGACGTCACCCGGTCCGCGGACCTTTCCTCCGCGCCGACCTCCACGGGCTCCGGTTCCGTCAACAGCGACCGCAGCTGAAGGTCCGACACCGGCGCGAGATAAATCTCCCGCGTTGTCTCCATCCGGGCATGCCCGAGCAGGTCCTGGACCATCCGCCACGGGTCTCCGTAGAGCAGCCGGAAGTCCCTCCTCTCCTCCGGCGTCAGGCCCATGCGCAGGTCGACGACGTGGTGCAGGACCACGAGCATGTAGAGAGCGAAGGAGTGACGAGCCATGTGAGGGGTGCAGAACGGGGGCTCGGCCACGACGCCGTCCAGAACAGTGGCGCACCGCTGTGACGCCGTGCGGAACACGTTCTCCCACGACTGCGGACGGAACGGCAGCCCGGACTCATTCAGCCACAGCCACAGCGGTTCCGGGCCGTTCGGCCCCTCGGTGAACAGCGTCATCCGCTCGGCCACGTCCGCATCGGACAACGGTGTCCGCCCCTCGACCCCGTTCTGGTCCCGCCAGATCAGGATCCTCTTGCGCAAGCCCGTCACCTTGGTCACCAGCCGCATCTGCGGCAAGCGTTCGTAGCGGCCCTTGGCCTGGGCCCGGCGGATCGCGGCCGCCCGTGACGACTCCATGTAGCCCTCGACCTCGCCCACCACCGGCGCCGAGACGTAGAAGGTTCGGGCCCGTCTCGACTTCGTCACCGCTGGCGCCAGGCGGCCCGGGTAGTAGCGGGCACCGCCCAGCCGCGTGCGCGGCAGCTCCAAGGTCAACAGCGACGCCGCCTCGGTAAGGCGTTTCCCCGACGACAGGAGCAGATTCGCGAAGGCCACGTTGCGGTCCTCCAGCCGGCCCACCCAGCCCTCCGCTGGCAGCCCCTGAGCCGTGTGGCCACGCAGCCCCACGTCCACCCACAGACGGAACGTCCGAGGTGTCAGCCAGTGGACATCGCTGGTCCTGGCGTCCTTCGCCCGCTCCTCCGGAACATGGATCACCTCGCCCGCTCGGGTCGTCACCGTACGCATCTCCACCGGATTGCACGGGACGTACCCACGCCGGTCGGCCCAGGCGTACAGGCGGAGGAGCGCGGCCAGCCCCCGGTTCCAGCGTGCCCCTCCGACCCTTCCGGGGTTCCCGGAGGCTCGAGTCCGCCAGTACTCGAAGTCCTTCAGATCGTCTGCCGTGGCCTCGTTCCAGACCCTGCCGCGATTCCACAGAAAGTCGAAGAACAAGCAGTAGTCGTCTGTGTAGTTCCGCTTGGTCTCCGGCGCGAGCTTCGCGAAGCCCGACCGGCACAGGTACAGGCTCAGCAGCTCGTCGATCCGGTAGTCCGGCGACAGCAAGATGGGATCCCCGGGGTGGATCCCGAGCTGGTCCTCCCGCTCTGCCAAGTCCCCCAGCCCCGCCAGAACCGGTACTCGATCCGTCGGTACCGTCCGGCGCTCCGGTACCCAAAACACCCGCCACCCCACGCTGACTTCCTGTCTCTCGTGCCCCTTCAACACGCTGATCCAACAGGGAATCGCGGGGATCGACCAGCGACTCATCGGCTGGCAGTCGACCCGCCGCCAGCAGATCGAGGACGCGCTGCCCGTCCTCACGGCCAAGTACGAAGAGAAGCACGGGCACGCGCCAGGGGAGCGGGCCGCCTACGCGCTGGCCTGCCAGGCCGCCGACCAGACGCGCCCGCCCAAGCGCACGGAGCTGCTGTCGCTGACCGAACTGCGCAAGCGATGGCGTACCTCAGCGATCCGGGCCTACGGCGTGGACGCCGTCGACCGGCTGGCGGAGCGGGCACAGGCGGCGGCCGCGGCGGTGTGGGCGCGGGTGCGGCCGGTGGTCGACATCGCGCTGGCGGCCGTCGACGTCGTCGCCGTCGTGTACGTGATGCGCGGCGCGTTCAAGCGCCACCACCTGCTCGCCGAAGCCCGCCGCCACCTCTCCTACACCCTGCGCGGCCGGCCCCACCAGGCGGGCCTGGACGACCAGATCGTGCAGACGGCCGTCGACGACTACACCCGCCCCGTCGGGCGCGGCCTGAAGATGACCGCCGACCTGCGCGCCCTGTACCCGCGCGACAACGAGGACCAGGCCGTGCTGCGCCCGCTGACCCGCAACCGCTCCGCACCCCCGTGCGGGCGGGGCGGGCGT
>NZ_JBSGBN010000171.1:0-18017 GCF_053601275.1 Streptomyces sp. NPDC004752
CATTGGAGTGGCGGGGGGGGGGGGGTGTCCCCGGGGGGGGGGGGGGGGGGGGGCCCCGGCCGCCCCTGGGCCGGGCCCCGGCGCGCCCCCGGCGGGCGGCGGCGGGGCCCCCCCCCCGCCGCGGCCCCCCAAGCAGCCCGCGCCGACCGGGCAGTCGAAGATCCATGCCTCAACGGTACGGGCCGCCACCGACAGCCGACGCAGCCACCGGTCTGAACCCCCGCACCTCCCCGAGGAGTACACGCCGCCGCCGGCATACCGCGGACGTGGTACGCACCGGGTTCCGGTCGGCGCGGTCAGGCCCGGACGTCCTCCGGGATCGACACCAGCCAGCGGGTGTCGCGGCGCGTACGCAGGTAGAAGACCCAGTAGAGGGTGGCCACGGCCACGATGCCGCCGGTCCACAGCAGATAGGTCGTCTCCTGCGTGCTGAGGACGTACGCCAGCACGACGATGAGCAGGGCCGGCACCGCGGGCCACAGCGGCATGCGCCAGGCGGGTATGTGCCGGTGCGAGCCGCGGCGGGCCAGCAGCGCGGCGACCGCGACCAGCAGGTACAGGCCGGTCACCGAGACGCCGGTGACCCCGTACAGCGTGTCCAGGTTGACGAAGCAGAGCAGTGCGCCGGGGATGCCGACGGCGAGGGTGGCGACCCAGGGGGAGCCGAAGCGGCCCAGCTTGGAGAAGACGTTGTTGACCGGCTCGGGCCATGCCTTGTCGCGGGCCGAGGCGAACAGCACGCGGGAGTTCTGGATGACCATGACGATGCCCGCGTTGATGATCGCGAGGGCGACGCAGAGGCTGACGAAGGTGCCGACGGCCGAGTTGGACCAGGCGGTGACCATGGAGCTGATGTCGCCGCCGGTCAGCTCCTTGATGTCGGAGGCGCCCAGGGTGATGGCGACGACCGGGATCAGGATGATCACGGAGGAGATGGCGAGGGTGGCCAGGACCGTACGGGCGACGTTGCGGCGCGGGTGCTCCAGTTCCTCGGAGAGGTAGACGGCGGAGGAGAAGCCCTGGGTGACGAAGAGGGCGATGGCGAGTCCGGAGATGACCAGCGTGGCGGTCACGGTGTCGGTGTGGCCGTCGGCGCCGGCCACCTGCATCGAGGTGAGGCTGCCGAGGCCGCGGTGGCTGTGCGCGAAGCCGAGCAGGGCGACCACGGCAGCGGCGATGACCTCCAGCACCAGGAAGATGCCGGTGATCCAGGCGTTGGCGCGCAGGTCGAGCAGGCCGGCGAGGGTGGCGAGCAGCATCACGCCGGCGCCGGTCATCGCCGGGTCGAGATGGACGATCGGGGCGAGGTAGTCGGCCGTGCCCATCGAGATCACCGGGGGCACGATCATCACGACGAGGAGGGAGAGCACGAAGACCAGCCAGCCGGTGAGCCGTCCGGCCAGCGTCGACACCATGGCGTACTCGCCGCCCGCGCTGGGGATGAGGGTGCCCAGCTCGGAGTAGCAGAAGGCCACGGCGATACAGAGGAGGGCGCCGATGGTGATCGTCAGGGCGGTGGCGGTGCCGAGGGAGCCGAGCAGGTCGGGGACCACGACGAAGAGGGTGGAGGCGGGCGTCACGCAGGAGAGGGTCAGCAGGGTGCCGCCGACGACGCCGATGGAACGCTTGAGCTGCTGGGGGCTGTCGGCCGGCGCCTGCGGGGCGGCGGTCTCGACAGGGCGGAGCGTGTCGGTCATGGAGCGGTTCCGATCGGACTCGTGCGGAGGGTTCGGGCGGGAGCGCTATCGCCTCCGGCGGCTCGCGTCGTCCATCTATTCGTATCGCTCCCGGCGCAGATGGAATCTCAACGAAAACCAGCACGTCAAGAGCTGTTCACCTACGGAATTCGTAGATCGAGACCCCTCTTGACTGCGTAAACGACACCTTGCGGCCGTCTCCTGCACGCATTGCGCCCGTACGGGAATCGCAGGCACCCCGGCAAAAAAACGTCAGGAAGTCCGCTATCCGGACGTCCTGGGCTTCCTGGATCCTGGCATGCCGACGCCCCGCCCTCCGGGGCACGGTGCGCGGAGGGCGGGGCGGGAGGCAGGGCCGGTGGTTGCGGAGGCAGGGTCAGTGGTTACGGGGGAAGCCGAGGTCCACGCCCGTGGGGGCGTCGGCCGGGTCCGGCCAGCGGGTGGTGACGACCTTGCCGCGGGTGTAGAAGTGCGTGCCGTCGTTGCCGTAGATGTGGTGGTCGCCGAAGAGCGAGTCCTTCCAGCCGCCGAAGCTGTGGTAGCCGACGGGAACCGGGATCGGGACGTTCACGCCGACCATGCCCGCCTCCACCTCCAGCTGGAAGCGGCGGGCGGCGCCGCCGTCCCGGGTGAAGATCGCGGTGCCGTTGCCGAACGGCGAGCCGTTGATGAGGGCCAGGCCCTCCTCGTACGTGTCGACGCGCAGCACGCACAGCACCGGGCCGAAGATCTCGTCCTGGTACGCCTTCGCGCTGGTCGGCACCTTGTCGAGCAGCGAGATGCCGATCCAGTGGCCGTCCGCGAAGCCCTCGACCGTGTAGCCGGTGCCGTCGAGCACGACCTCGGCGCCCTCGGCGGCGGCGCCCCGCACGTACGACGCCACCTTGTCCCGGTGCGCGGCGGTGATCAGCGGACCCATCTCGCTCGTCGGGTCGTTGCCGGGGCCGATCTTGATCCGCTCGGCGCGCTCGCGGATCTTCGCCACCAGCGTGTCGCCGATCGAGCCGACCGCGACGACGGCCGAGATGGCCATGCAGCGCTCGCCCGCGGAACCGTAGGCCGCGCTGACGGCCGCGTCGGCCGCCGCGTCCAGGTCGGCGTCCGGCAGGACCAGCATGTGGTTCTTCGCGCCGCCCAGGGCCTGTACGCGCTTGCCGTGCGCGGCGGCCGTGGTGTGGATGTAGCGGGCGATCGGGGTCGAGCCGACGAAGGAGACGGCCTTGACGTCCGGGTGCTCAAGCAGCCGGTCCACGGCCACCTTGTCGCCGTGCACGACGTTGAAGACGCCGTCCGGCAGTCCGGCCTCGGCCAGCAGCTCGGCGACCCGGAGGGACGCCGACGGGTCCTTCTCGGACGGCTTCAGCACAAACGTGTTGCCGCACGCGATGGCGATCGGGAACATCCACATCGGCACCATCGCCGGGAAGTTGAACGGCGTGATGCCCGCGACCACACCCAGCGGCTGCCGGATCGAGGAGACGTCCACGCGGCTCGCGACCTGGGTGGACAGCTCGCCCTTCAGCTGCACGTTGATGCCGCAGGCGAGGTCGACGACCTCCAGGCCGCGCGCGACCTCGCCGAGCGCGTCGGAGTGCACCTTGCCGTGCTCGGCGGTGATCAGCTCGGCGATCTCGTCGCGGTGGGCGTCGAGCAGCGCACGGAAGCGGAACAGGATCTCCGTGCGCTTGGCCAGCGAGGACTGGCCCCAGGTCGCGAAGGCGTCCTTGGCCGCCGCGACCGCCGCGTCCACCTCGTCGACCGTGGCGAACGCGACCTTGGTGGTGACCGCCCCGGTCGCCGGGTCGGTGACCGGCCCGTACGTCCCGGAGGCGCCTTCGACGGTCTTGCCGCCGATCCAGTGGTTGACGATCTTCGTCATGCCCGGTAACTCCTTCACAGATGGCGGCGTCGGGTCGAGACCTGCCGTTCGTACAGCTCACGCGCCTTGACCGCGGACGATCGGGTCGCGGTCTCGGCCACAGGAACATCCCACCAGGACTGCGCCGGAGGCGCGCCCGACACAGTGTCGGCCGTTTCGGTCTCCACGTAGACACATGTGGGGGTGTCGGCGGTCCGCGCCTCGGCGAGCGCCGCGCGCAGATCCCGTACGGTCCTGGCGCGCAGCACGCGCATGCCGAGGCTGGCCGCGTTGGCGGCGAGGTCCACCGGCAGCGGAGCGCCGGTGTGGGTGCCGTCCTCGGCCCGGAAGCGGTAGGCGGTGCCGAACCGCTCGCCGCCCACCGACTCGGAGAGCCCCCCGATGGACGCGTAGCCGTGGTTCTGCACCAGCAGCAGCTTGATCGCGAGACCCTCCTGCACGGCCGTGACGATCTCGGTCGGCATCATCAGATACGTCCCGTCGCCGACCAGCGCCCACACCGGCCGGTCGGGCGCGGCGAGCTTCACCCCGATGGCGGCGGGGATCTCGTAGCCCATGCACGAGTAGCCGTACTCCAGGTGGTACTGGTCCCGCGACCGTGCCCGCCACAGCTTGTGCAGGTCGCCGGGGAGGGAGCCGGCCGCGTTGATGACGATGTCGGACGCGTCGACGATCGCGTCGAGCGCGCCGAGCACCTGCGGCTGGGTCGGCCGGGCGTCCGGCTCGTCGGCCTCGTAGCAGGCGTCGACGCGCTGCTCCCAGCGCTCCTTGTCCTCGGTGTACTCGGCGACGTACGGGTCGGCGACCCGCCAGCCGTGCTCCGCCAGGGCCCCGGTGAGCGCACGCAGCGCGTCCCGGGCGTCGCCGACGAGCGGCAGCCCGGCCAGTTTGTGCCCGTCGAAGGCCGCGATGTTGAGGTTGAGGAAGCGGACGTCCGGGTTCTCGAAGAGGGTGCCGGAGGCGGTGGTGAAGTCGGTGTAGCGGGTGCCGACGCCGATCACCAGGTCGGCGGTGCGGGCCAGTTCGTCCGCGGTCGCCGTGCCGGTGTGGCCGACGCCGCCGACGTCCTGCGGGTGGTCCCAGCGCAGTGAGCCCTTGCCGGCCTGGGTGGCGGCGACCGGGACCCGGGTGGCCGCGGCGAACGCGGCCAGCGCGTCCTCGGCCCGGCTGTGGTGGACGCCGCCGCCCGCGATGACCAGGGGTCGCCGGGCCGCGCGGACCGCCCGCACCGCCGCGGCGAGTTCGACCGGGTCGGCCTGCGGCCGGCGCACGGTCCACACCCGTTCGGCGAAGAACTCCTCCGGCCAGTCGTACGCCTCCGCCTGGACGTCCTGGGGAAGGGCGAGGGTGACGGCGCCGGTCTCGACGGGGTCGGTGAGGACCCGCACGGCCTGGAGCGCGGACGGTATCAGGGCCTCCGGCCGGGTGACCCGGTCGAAGTACCGGGAGACCGGGCGCAGACAGTCGTTGACCGACACATCGCCCGCGTACGGGACTTCGAGCTGCTGGAGCACGGGGTCGGCGGGGCGGGCGGCGAACACGTCACCGGGCAGCAGCAGCACCGGCAGGTGGTTGACGGTGGCCAGCGCCGCACCCGTGACGAGATTGGTGGCGCCCGGGCCGATGGACGTCGTCACCGCGTGCGTGGCCAGCCGTCCCGACTGGCGTGCGTAGCCGACCGCCGCGTGCACCATGGCCTGCTCGTTGCGGCCCTGGTGGTACGGCATGTCGGCGGCGTACTGGACGAGCGCCTGCCCGATCCCGGCGACATTGCCGTGCCCGAAGATGCCCCAGGTGGCGCTGATGAGCCGACGCCGTTCGCCGTCCCGCTCCGTGTACTGGGCGGACAGGAAGCGGACGAGCGCCTGCGCGACCGTGAGCCTCGTGGTTGAGGTCATCGGTACCCCTCTGTGCTCTCTACGTGTGCCGGATGGAAGCGGATCCGCCACTCCCGCGTCCCGCCCGGTCCCGCCATGACGTTGAGGTAGTACATGGCGTGCCCGGGCTGGGCGATGGAGGGCCCGTGCCATCCGTCGGGGACGAGGACGGCGTCGCCGGAGCGGACCTCCGCGAGGACGTCGGATCCGCCCTCACGGGAAGGGAATACGCGCTGATAGCCGAGACCGTTCGGACCGTCGATCTCGAAGTAGTAGATCTCTTCGAGTGCGGACTCCTCGCCCGGCCGGTGCTCGTCGTGCTTGTGCGGCGGGTACGAGGACCAGTGGCCGCCGGGGGTGATCACCTCGACGGCGATCAGCCTGTCGCAGTCGAACGCGTCGGCGGCGGCGAAGTTGCGCACCAGGCGGGAGCAGGTGCCGCTGCCGCGCTGTTCGACGGGGACCTCCGGCGCGGGGCCGTAGCGGGCGGGGAGTCGTCGCTCGCACTTCGCTCCTGCCAGGGCGAAGCGGCCTCCCGCGCCGGAGGCGATCTGGACCCGGGCGTCCCGGGGCGCGTACACGAAGTCGGAGACGGAGGCGAACACGCTCTCCCTGCCCCGGATTTGGAACTCTTCGTCCTCGACCTGCACGGTACAACCGCCGCCGAGCGGAAGCACGATCCACTCACTGTCCCCGGTGGTGAACATATGGGTGCCGCCGGGGGGCAGTTCGACGACGCGCAGGCTGCAGTACGCCCAACCGGCCCGCTCGGGGCCGATGTCGACGGCGTACTGGGCGCCCGCGGTCGAGCCCCTGGGGAGATACAGGTCCTTGCTGGTCATGCGGCCCTCACAGCAGTCCGACGGCGGTGTCCACGGCGGCGGCCACATCGCCGTCCGCCGGGTACAGCAGCGAGCGGCCGACCACCAGGCCGCGCACGGTGGGCAGGCGCAGGGCGCCGCGCCACTTCTCGTACGCCGCCTCCTGGTCCTCGGGGGTGTCGCCGACCTCGCCGCCGAGCAGGACGGCGGGCAGCGTGGAGGCCGCCATCACCTCGGCCATGTCGTCCGGGTGCTCGGTGACCGGAACCTTCAGCCAGGTGTAGGCGGAGGTGCCGCCGAGGCCCGAGGCGATGGCGAGGGAGCGGGCGACGGCCTCGGCGGACAGGTCGTTGCTCAGCCGTCCCTCGGGGGTGCGGCGGCTGATGAACGGCTCGACGAACACCGGCAGTCGGCGCCCGGCCATCGCGTCTATGGCGCGGGCGGCGGACTCCAGGGTGGTCAGCGAGCCCGGATCGGAGTAGTCGATGCGCAGCAGCAGCTTGCCCGCGTCGAAGCCGAGCCGCTGGATGTCCTCGGGGCGATGGCCGGTGAAGCGGTCGTCGAGTTCGAAGGCGGCGCCCTGGAGTCCGCCGCGGTTCATGGAGCCCATGACGACCTTGTGGTCGAGGGCGCCGAGCAGCAGCAGGTCGTCGAGGATGTCGGCGGTCGCGAGGACCCCGTCCACGCCGGGGCGGGACAGCGCCAGGCACAGCCGCTCCAGCAGGTCGGCGCGGTTGGCCATGGCGAGTGTGCGGCCTCCGATGCCGAGCACGCCGCGGGCCGGGTGGTCGGCGGCGACGATCATCAGCCGGCCGTGCTCGCCCAGCAGCGGACGGCGCGGACGGCGGGCCGCCGCCTCGGCCACCGCCTCGGGGTGACGGCTGCGGGTGCGTACCAGCGCGGAGACGTCCACGCGCGGGAGTCGGCCGCCGTGCAGGCTCTCGTGGCGGGTTCCGCCGTGCAGGCCCTCGCGGTATCGGCCGCCGTGCAGGCCCTCGTGGTCGGTGCCGCTGTCCATGTCTTCGTGGCGGGTGCCGCCGTTCATGTCCTCATGGCGGGTGCCGCCGTCCGCGCCCTCGTGGTGGGCGTCCATGCCCCGGTCGGCCCTCATCGCACCGCTCCCGCGGCGAGCACGGCGGCCACCTCGTCCGGGGTGGGCATCGCGGAGGAGCACTCCAGGCGGGAGGCGACGATGGCGCCGGCCGCGTTGGCGTGCCGCATGATCCGCTCCAGGTCCCAGCCTGCCAGCAGGCCGTGGCAGAGGGAGCCGCCGAAGGCGTCACCGGCGCCGAGCCCGTTGAGGACGGTCACCGGCAGCGGCGGCACCTCGGCGCACTCTCCGCCGCTGCTGACCGCGAGGACGCCCTTGGGCCCCAGTTTGACGACGGCGATCCCGACGCCCGCGTCGAGAAGCGCGCGGGCGGCGGCGCGCGGTTCGCGGACCCCGGTGGCCACCTCCGCCTCGTCGAGGTTGCCGACGGCGACGGTGGCGTGGCGCAGCGCCTCGGCGTAGAAGGGGCGGGCCGCGTCCGGGTCGGTCCAGAACATGGGGCGCCAGTCGAGGTCGAAGACCGTCGTACCGGACTTGGCGCGGTGCGCGAGTGCCGCCAGGGTCGCCGTACGGCTGGGCTCCTCGCTCAGGCCGGTACCGGTGACCCAGAAGATGCGGGCCGCGCGGACGGCGTCGAGGTCCAGGTCCTGGGCGTCGATCTCCAGGTCGGGGGCCTTGGGCCGCCGGTAGAAGTAGAGCGGGAAGTCGTCCGGCGGGAAGACCTCGCAGAAGGTGACCGGGGTGAGCAGCCCGGGGACCGGGGTGACCCAGCGGTCGTCGACGCCGAAGCCGCGCAGGGCCTCGTGCAGATAGGTACCGAAGGGGTCGTCACCGGTGCGGGTGATCACGGCGGTGCTCCGGCCGAGCCGGGCCGCGGCGACCGCGACGTTCGTCGCCGACCCGCCGAGGAACTTGCCGAAGGAGGACACCTGGGCGAGCGGCACGCCCGTCTGCAACGGATACAGATCCACTCCGATCCGCCCCATGGTGATCAGGTCGTACGCCATCGGCTTCCCTTCTCCAGCACCAGGCTCTCCCCCGGTTTGTAGTCCCGCACCGGGAACCCTGTCAATGCTTTGTCCGGACATTCGGACGAGAGCTTGACACCCCCTTGCACGCCCCGCACCCTGGCGGCCATGACGTCGTTGTCACCTCAGTCTTCCGTGCCCGGCCTCTCCCGTATCCGGGTGGGATCGGCCCCCGACTCCTGGGGCGTGTGGTTCCCGGACGACCCCCGGCAGGTGCCCTGGCAGCGCTTCCTCGACGAGGTCGCCGCGGCCGGCTACGAGTGGATCGAGCTGGGACCGTACGGGTATCTGCCGGCCGTCCTCGCCGAGGAGACCGCCCGGCGCGGCCTGAAGGTGTCGGCCGGCACCGTCTTCACCGGCCCACCTGCTTGAGGTGCAGATAGCCGATGCGCTCGCCGTAGGTCTCGATCAACTGGACGCTGTCCCCGCCGCAGTACGCGTAGTGCCCGGTGTCCAGGCACAACGACACCAGGGAGGAGTCGGTGCCGTCGAGGAAGCGGGCGACGTTCTCCTCGCTGTCGATGTGGGTGTCGGCGTGCGGGTGGACGACGATCTCCAGGCCGTACCGCTCGCGCACCTCCCGGCCGAGCCGCTCGGTCAGTGAGACCCGGCCGTCCTCGCCGAGGTGCGGGCGGACGGCGTCCCGTTCGGGCCCGCGGTCGCCAGGGGCGTCATGTGCGAACCGCCGTCCGGGGTGCCCGCGCTCGGCCCGGTCCTGGCGGCGGCGAGGCTGGACGTCGACCTGTTCGCGATCGTCGAGCAGGACATGTACCCCTGCGAGCCGGACCGGCCGCTGCCGATCGCACAGCGGACCCGGGCCTTCCTGAGATCCTGCGGCGCCTAAGCGCTCCGCTGGAAGTGCCGCGATGTGCCGTCGCTCGTCTGCGGCACCATCGTGGCCGGTCGCGCAGTTCCCCGCGCCCCTTCGGGGCGCTGTCGAACCGCAACGGACTTCGCCGAACCCGCCTAGTGCCGCGGCACCAGCACTACAGGCCCGTAGCACCAGGCCCCGGCGCCCCGGGCCGAGTGCGGTACGGGACCGTCGAGTCAACGCGCCCCGCCCTCGTCCCGGGTACGCCTTTGCGTCGACCGTGTCACAAACGCCTCACCCCTGTCACACATGTCGCATGTACGCGGGCTCTCGGTCACACCCGGTCGACAGACCCTTCCCCGCGCCCGCCGTGCCTCGTTCACCGGACACAGGCGTGGTGATCGCCAGCGCAGCGCCCGGCTCCCCCGTCGGCCGTCCCGGTCGCCGCCGCGGCGCGCGCAGGGAGGTGCGACTCATGACCGACCGAAGGCTCTGGTCCTACAAGGAGATCGCGGCACACATCAAGGTGCAGCCGGACACCGTACGGTCGTATCGAAAACACGGGCTGCTGCCCCCACCCGACCATGTGGAGGGCGGCAAACCCTATTGGTACGCGGACACCGTCCGCGCCTGGGTCGCCGCCCGCCCCGGCAACCGCGGCAGACGCCAGAACTGAACGCGGACATCCCGCCATGCCCTGCCTCCGGGTGGGGCACGGCGCCGTCGATGAACACGGCGAACACGGCGAACACGGCCTGCTGCTCGCCGTGTTCGCCGGCCGGGCACCGGTGGCGCCTTCCGGACTGCGGCCCGGGGGACATCTGCATAGGGTGCGGATAGATCGCCTCCGAGGGGACGCCCCGTGACCCACTCCCCGCCGCCCGGCCCGCCCCGGGCCCGTATTCCCGGCCCGCGGCGGTCCCCGCCGCCCCGCCGCCGGGTCCGCGGGGGCCGGTGGCGGCGCCGGCCGTGGGGCGTGCCCGTCCTGCCGGCACTGGCCGCCCTGATCGCGTACGCGGCCAAGACCGCCGCGTCATTGCCCACGCTGATGCTGCTCGGCGGTTCCCTGGTGTGTGCCGCTCTCGCGCTGCGCACACCCAAGGGGCACGGCCGCGACCGGACATGAGAGGGGCCGCGGGTTCCACTTCCTTGGAAAGTACCCCCCAGGGGTATAATGTGACTGGCGCGGGCCTCACTGTGGGCCTCATCGGCCCCACCCGTCACGGACGAGGAGCACCGACATGACCGCCCAGACCGACTACCGGAACTCCGTCACGACCCTCTACAAGGTGAGCGGAATGAGCTGCGGGCACTGCGAGGGTGCCGTCTCCGGCGAGATCTCCGAGATCCCCGGCGTCAGCTCGGTGCAGGCCGTCGCGTCGAGCGGCGAGGTCACCGTCGTCTCCGCCACACCGCTCGACGAGGAGGCCGTCCGCGCCGCCGTCGACGAGGCCGGCTTCGAACTGGTCGGCACGGTCTGAGCCCGTACGTTCTGAGTGCGCTCGTTCTGAGCCCGCTCGTTCTGCGCACGCACGGCCCGAGCGCGACGACAGGGCCGTAACACCCCCTCCCCGTCCGGGCCGTACCGACCAGCCGACGCTGGATCCGCACGGCCCGGTCCGTTGTCTGGAGTCCGGTCATATGACCAGCACCACCACGGGACCCACCGCCGCACCGACACCCGCGGCCCCAGCGGCCCGCGAGCCCTCCGGAACCCGCGAGGTCGACCTGCTCATCGGGGGCATGACCTGCGCCTCCTGCGCGGCCCGGGTCGAGAAGAAGCTCAATCGCATGGACGGCGTCACCGCCACCGTGAACTTCGCGACGCAGAAGGCGAAGGTCGACTGTGCCGACGGGGTCCAGGTCGCCGATCTGATCGCCACCGTGGAGAAGACGGGGTACACCGCCGAGGAACCTCCGCCGCCGCGCCGTCCCGAGCCCGCCGCACCGGGGCAGACCCGGGAGGCCCCCGGGCCGACCGCACTGCGCCACCGGCTGCTCGTCTCCGTCCTGCTGGCCGCGCCGGTGGTCCTGCTCGCCATGGTCCCCGCGTTCCAGTTCGACAACTGGCAGTGGCTCTCGCTGACCCTGGCCGCTCCGGTCGTCGTCTGGGGCGGCCTGCCGTTCCACCGGGCCGCCTGGACGAACGCCCGGCACGGCGCGGCCACCATGGACACCCTGGTCTCGGTCGGCACGCTGGCCGCGTTCGGCTGGTCGCTGTGGGCGCTGTTCCTCGGCGACGCGGGCATGCCGGGCATGCACGACGAGTTCCGGTTCACCGTCGAGCGCATGGACCCCGCTTCCACCATCTATCTGGAGGTGGCCGCCGGCGTCGTCACGCTGATCCTGCTGGGCCGCTTCCTGGAGGCCCGCGCCAAACGGCGCGCGGGCGCCGCCCTGCGGGCGCTCATGGAGCTGGGCGCGAAGGACGTCGCCGTGCTGCGGGCGGGGCGCGAGGTGCGGGTGCCGGTGGCGGAGCTGCGGGTCGGCGACCGCTTCGTGGTGCGCCCCGGCGAGCAGGTCGCCACCGACGGCACCGTGGTCGAGGGGGTCTCCGCGATCGACCAGTCCCTGCTCACCGGCGAGTCGGTGCCGGTGGACGTGCGCGTCGGCGACGCCGTCACGGGCGCCACGGTCAACGCGGGCGGGCGGCTGGTCGTCGAGGCCACCCGGGTCGGCACGGACACCCAGCTGGCCCGGATGGCGAGGCTGGTGGAGGACGCCCAGACCGGCAAGGCCGAGGTGCAGCGGCTGGCCGACCGGATCTCCGCGGTGTTCGTCCCGGTGGTCATCCTGATCGCGGCCGCCACGTTCGGGACCTGGCTCGGCGTCACGGGCGACACCGCCGCCGCCTTCACGGCCGCCGTCGCGGTGCTGATCATCGCCTGTCCGTGCGCGCTGGGCCTGGCCACGCCGACCGCGCTGATGGTCGGCACCGGCCGGGGCGCGCAGCTCGGCATCCTCATCAAGGGCCCGGAGGTCCTGGAGTCCACGCGCCGCGTCGACACGGTCGTCCTGGACAAGACCGGCACGGTCACCACCGGCCGGATGACCCTCCAGGAGGTGTACGCCGCCGACGGCACCGACGAAATGGACCTGCTGCGACTCGCGGGCGCCCTGGAGCACGCCTCCGAGCATCCGGTGGCCCGGGCGGTCGCGGCCGGCGCCGGGGAGCGGTTGGCAGGGGCGGGCGTGCGGCACTCTTCGGGCGAGGCGGTGGGGGGCGACGAGTGGGTGCCGCCGCCGGTCGAGCACTTCGAGAACGTCCCGGGGCGGGGCGTACGCGGGCGCGTCGAGGGCCGCGAGGTGGCCGTGGGGCGCCTCTTCGAGCAGCTGCCGCCGGAGCTGGAGCGGGCGGTCGCGGAGGCCGAGAGGAACGGCCGTACCGCCGTCGTGGCCGGCTGGGACGGAGCCGCGCGCGGGGTCCTCGCCGTCGCCGACGCGGTCAAGGAGACCAGCGCCGAGGCCGTGCGGGAGCTGCGCGCGCTGGGGCTCAGGCCGGTGCTGCTGACCGGGGACAACCAGGTGGTGGCACGGGCCGTCGCCGAGGCGGTGGGGATCGACGAGGTGATCGCCGAGGTGCTGCCCGAGGACAAGGTCGACGTGGTACGACGGCTGCGGCGCGAGGGGCGGGTCGTGGCCATGGTGGGTGACGGCGTCAACGACGCGGCGGCGCTCGCCACCGCCGATCTGGGTCTCGCGATGGGCACCGGCACGGACGCGGCGATCGAGGCGGGCGATCTGACGCTGGTACGCGGTGACCTGCGGGTGGCCGCGGACGCCATCCGGCTGTCCCGGCGTACGCTGACCACGATCAAGGGCAATCTGGCATGGGCCTTCGGCTACAACGTGGCCGCGCTGCCGCTGGCGGCGGCCGGGCTGCTGAATCCCATGATCGCGGGGGCGGCGATGGCCTTCTCGTCGGTGTTCGTGGTGACCAACAGCCTGCGTCTGCGGCGATTCCGTTGAGTCCCGGCGAAGTTACCGACAGTAGGCCACAGCAGAAGTAAGAGACCCTCTAGAGTCCGGCGCGCGTACCCCATAAGCTCTTCACAAGGCTCGCGCATCATCCTTACGCTTGGGCCCCGATCGCCGTATTGGGGCCCTTGCGTATCTAGCGGACATATGCGCGAGACGCAGATCACAGTGATGCGAACGTAACCATCGAGGGGGTTCGACGGTCTAAGTTGGCGATGTCGGTCGACGTCTTGGGGGGCGTCGGCGGGCATCTGGGGATGTCTTGGGGGACTTCCTCAGAAATGCGTTGCCGGGGCACGTGCACCGGGGAGCTTTGAGCGGCCCTCCCGACCGTACGGGTCCCGGCAGATCGCACCGCGTCACCGGAGTACGGCGAATGTTGTTTCGTCGTGCTCACGCAGCGAGTCAGGCGCTGCTTTCACAAGCGCCCGGGCCGGATCCCGTGGGGGGAATCCGCACCGGGACACGGGAAGGCGCCCTGATCGTCGGCCCGTGGGGGGACCGGCGACAGGGCGCCTTCTGCCTCTTCTTTTACAGGCTCGGTTCGCCTCCGGGGCACCAAAGCCTGTGTCGAGACCACGACCGTGCTCAGCGCTTCGCGCCTCCGCGCTCCCCCACGCTCGACTTCGCTCGCGCGGGAGGGACCCCCATGCCCCCTCGACACAGGCGCGCCCCTTCGGCTCACTCGCCAAGTCGGCGCCAGAGCCGTCACGCTCCTCGCACGGGCCTGGGCTGGTGAGCAGCCGCCGCGGCCCAGGTCCGCGGACCCGCAGGGCCGCGGCGCCCCTCACCCGCAGGGGTCAGCGTTCCTCGACCGGCACGAAGTCGCGCTCGACAACGCCCGTGTAGATCTGGCGCGGGCGGCCGATGCGGGACCCCGGTTCCTTGATCATTTCCTGCCACTGGGCGATCCAGCCCGGCAGCCGGCCGAGCGCGAACAGGACCGTGAACATCTCCGTCGGGAAGCCCATGGCCCGGTAGATCAGGCCGGTGTAGAAGTCCACGTTCGGGTAGAGCTTGCGCTCCACGAAGTAGTCGTCGGAGAGGGCGTGCTCCTCCAGCTTGAGGGCGATGTCCAGCAGCTCGTCCTCCTTGCCGAGGGCCGAGAGCACATCGTGCGCGGCGGCCTTGATGATCTGGGCGCGCGGGTCGAAGTTCTTGTAGACCCGGTGGCCGAAGCCCATCAGGCGGACGCCGTCCTCCTTGTTCTTCACCTTGCGGATGAAGGTGTCGACATCGGCGCCGGAGTCGCGGATGCCTTCCAGCATCTCCAGCACGGACTGGTTGGCGCCGCCGTGCAGCGGGCCCCACAGCGCGTTGATGCCCGCCGAGATCGACGCGAACATATTGGCCTGGGAGGAACCGACCAGGCGGACCGTGGAGGTCGAACAGTTCTGCTCATGGTCCGCGTGCAGGATCAGCAGCTTGTCGAGCGCGGAGACGACCACCGGGTCCGGCTGGTACTCGTCCGCCGGCACCGAGAAGGTCATGCGCAGGAAGTTCTCGACATAGCCGAGGTCGTTGCGCGGGTAGACGAACGGGTGGCCGATCGACTTCTTGTAGGCGTACGCCGCGATCGTCGGGAGCTTGGCGAGCAGCCGGATGGTGGAGAGGGTGCGCTGCTTCTCGTCGAACGGGTTGTGGCTGTCCTGGTAGAACGTGGACAGCGCCGAGACGACCGACGACAGCATGGCCATCGGGTGCGCGTCGCGCGGGAAGCCCGTGTAGAAGTTCTTGACGTCCTCGTGCAGCAGCGTGTGCTGCGTGACGTCGTTCCTGAACGTGGTCAGCTCGTCGACGGTCGGCAGCTCACCGTTGATCAGCAGATACGCCACCTCCAGGAAGGTGGAGCGCTCGGCCAGCTGCTCGATCGGGTAGCCGCGGTAGCGCAGAATGCCCGACTCGCCGTCGAGGTAGGTGATGGCGGATTTATAGGCGGCCGTGTTGCCGTATCCGCTGTCCAGAGTCACCAGACCGGTTTGAGCGCGGAGCTTCCCGATGTCGAAGCCCTTGTCGCCGACGGTGCTGTCGATCACCGGGTAGGTGTACTCGCCGTCGCCGTACCGCAGTACTACAGAGTTGTCGCTCACGTCTTCCCTCACCGACGTAGTGCCTCATCTTCGAGGTGCCCTGACTGTCTCTACCATCCCCCATTTGGCGCAGGAGAGTGCACTCGGGGTCGACCATTGGGCTTATCGACGGCACTCAGTGCCGCCAACTTGCTCATCCTGCCCCCTTGTCAGCCCATCTGGAAGAGCTGTGTGACCTTCCCGACTGATTTGATCGATCATTTTCGCTGCTCCAGCCTGAAGTCGAGGGCCGTGCACCGCCGTCCGGCCGACACGGTGCGCACCGCCTGGCCGAGCGCCTTGCGCGAGCCGACGAGGACGACCAGCCGCTTGGCGCGGGTGACCGCCGTGTAGAGCAGATTGCGCTGAAGCATCATCCAGGCACCCGTGGTGACCGGGATCACCACCGCCGGATACTCGCTGCCCTGCGAGCGGTGGATGGTCACCGCGTACGCGTGCGCCAGCTCGTCCAGTTCGTCGAAGTCGTACGGCACCTCTTCGTCCTCGTCGGTCAGCACCGTCAGCCGCTGGTCGACCGGATCGAGCGAGGTGACCACGCCCACGGTGCCGTTGAAGACGCCGTTCTCGCCTTTCTCGTAATTGTTGCGAATCTGGGTGACCTTGTCGCCGACACGGAAGACCCGGCCGCCGAACCGCTTCTCGGGCAGGTCCGGGCGGCCGGGCGTGATCGCCTGCTGGAGCAGGCCGTTGAGGGTGCCGGCGCCGGCCGGGCCGCGGTGCATCGGCGCGAGCACCTGCACATCCCGGCGCGGGTCGAGGCCGAACCGGGCCGGGATGCGGCGCGCGGCCACATCCACGGTGAGGCGTCCGGCGGCCTCCGTGTCGTCCTCGACGAAGAGGAAGAAGTCCTTCATGCCGTCGGTGACCGGGTGCTGCCCGGAGTTGATGCGATGCGCGTTGGTCACCACGCCGGACTGCTGGGCCTGCCGGAAGACCCGGGTGAGCCGGACGGCCGGGATCGGGCTGCCATCGGCCAGCAGATCCCGCAGCACCTCGCCGGCCCCGACGCTGGGCAGCTGGTCCACGTCCCCGACGAACAGCAGATGGGCGCCCGGGGGCACCGCCTTGACCAGCTTGTTGGCGAGCAGCAGGTCCAGCATGGATGCCTCGTCCACGACGACCAGGTCCGCCTGGAGCGGGCGGTCCTTGTCATAGGCCGCGTCGCCGCCCGGCCTCAGCTCCAGCAGCCGGTGCACGGTGGATGCCTCCGCGCCGGTCAGCTCGGCCAGCCGCTTGGCGGCCCGGCCGGTGGGCGCGGCCAGCACGACCGTGGCCCCTTTGGCGCGGGCCAGCTCCACGATGGAGCGGACCGTGAAGGACTTGCCGCAGCCGGGGCCGCCGGTGAGGACGGCGACCTTCTCGGTCAGCGCCAGCCGCACGGCGGCCTGCTGCTCGGACGCGAGGTCGGTGCCGGTGCGCCCCTTGAGCCAGCCGAGGGCCTTGTCCCAGTCGACGCTCCGGAAGGACGGCATCCGGTCCTCTTCCGTGCGCAGCAGGCGCAACAGCTGGGCCGTGAGGGAGAGTTCGGCGCGGTGGAAGGGGACGAGGTAGACCGCGGTGACCGGCTCGCCGCCGTCGGGTCCGGGCACCTTCTCCCGTACGACGCCCGGATCTCCCCCGTCCTGCGGCGGCTCGGCCAGCTCGGCGAGGCATTCGATGACGAGGCCGGTGTCGACCTGGAGCAGCTTGACCGCGTCCGCGATGAGCCGCTCCTCGGGCAGGAAGCAGTGGCCCTGGTCGGCGGACTGGGACAGCGCGTACTGGAGACCCGCCTTGACGCGCTCCGGGCTGTCGTGCGGGATGCCGACGGACTGGGCGATCTTGTCGGCGGTGAGGAAGCCGATGCCCCACACATCGGCCGCGAGCCGGTACGGCTGGTTCTTCACGACGGAGATGGAGGCGTCGCCGTACTTCTTGTAGATGCGCACGGCGATGGAGGTGGAGACCTCGACGGTCTGGAGGAAGAGCATGACCTCCTTGATCGCCTTCTGTTCCTCCCAGGCGTCGGCGATCTTCTTGGTGCGCTTGGGGCCGAGACCGGGTACCTCGATCAGCCGCTTGGGCTCCTCCTCGATGATCCGCAGGGTGTCCAGGCCGAAGTGCTGCGTGATGCGGTCGGCGAAGACCGGGCCGATGCCCTTGACCAGGCCCGAGCCGAGGTAACGGCGGATGCCCTGGACGGTGGCCGGCAGGACGGTCGTGTAGTTCTCGACGGTGAACTGCTTGCCGTACTGCGGGTGGGAGCCCCAGCGGCCCTCCATCCGCAGCGACTCGCCGACCTGCGCGCCGAGCAGCGCGCCGACCACGGTGAGCAGGTCGCCGGCGCCTCTGCCGGTGTCGACGCGGGCGACCGTGTAGCCGTTGTCCTCGTTGGCGTAGGTGATCCGCTCCAGCACGCCATCGAGTACGGCGAGCTTCCGCTCGGTCGTGGGGTTCCCCGCCTGTTGCGCCATGCTCCGACCGTACCTCCGGGCTGTGACAGCGCTGCTCGCGGAGGTGGGCGGCGGGGGTGGGTTGAGGGGGTGTGCGGTGGGGTGTGCTGCGGGGGGCGGTTCGAGGGTGCGGTTCGAAGGTGTCCCGTTCGGCGGCGAGCCGCCGGCCGACCGTGAACTGCGTTGCCCGCGGAGGCATCTGGCGAGTCGTCTGTGGCCGTCCGCGGCCGTGCTCGGTGGATGGGGCGGATGCGGCGGGGCGCGCCCCCCGCCGCGGGCGGGGGGGGCGGCGCGGGGGGGGCCGCGGGGGGGTGGCCGGCCCCCCGCGGGGGGGCCTGGGCGCCCCCCCCGCG